>NZ_JANHZS010000025.1:0-98220 GCF_041414765.1 Pseudoalteromonas sp. DY56-GL79
TCATTCTTTTTAAACGACGAAAAAGAACGAACCAAGAAAACGTCGCCCCAGCATCACACTTAATCCTCAAATCCTAAGCCGATATAGTGCAACCGTCTTGTAAGGCACATCCCTGTGCCAGACAAGACTTAGCCGACATCCTGTCGGCACATTGCATATCGACTTATGCCTTTCGGGTGTGATGGAGGGGGAATAAGTTGTCTGTTAGCTGTCCACAAAGCCATAAGCAACATAGATGTTTGAAAATATTGCAAAAACTATCAGCGTAGAGTGTCCCTAGTCCACAGTACAAATAGTGTTGTGGGAGGCGGTTCACCCGCCGAGAAGTATGTTTTTCGGGTGATGAGAGAGTGCCTTGTCATTAGGCATCAAAGAAGCCCATGGATGGGGTAGAAACCTGTCTGGAGGACGATCTGACTTAACTCATAGTCTCGAGTTAATGTTGAACTTTTCTGACTGTGGAGCAATCGTATATTGCTCCACACCAAAGTTATTCAGCTAGTCATCTAGCTTTACGGCTCCAGCTATCCTATCTATTTTCACCGAGCCTGAACCTGACTCGGTAATGGTCAAGGAGCCGGCATTTACCACACGAATATTTCCAGCACCGTCTTCTATTTGAACGTGGCCCTTCACTGCTTCGATATCCGTATTGCCCGAACCATCCACGATAGTGACATCGCCTTGGGCGTGACGAACTCGAATATTACCGGACTCATCATCGATTTTAATATTGCGTCCGCCTTCAACAATCAGTGAGCCAGAGCCATCGATGATATCAGCGTTGCCGCTAAAACCGCGAAGGGTTAGATCGCCAGACTCATCTTCTATTTTGATATCCGTGCCGCCAGTCACATCAATATTACCCGAGCCATCCTCCAACTCTAGTGTATCGACTAATCCCTTTATGGTTATGTCGCCAGAACCATCGTCGATAACAAGTTGCTGGACGTTAGTGATATGGATATTGCCACTGCCGTCATCAATTTCAGCACCTTGAATATCTTCTAATGTGATATTGCCAGAGCCATCATCTAGTTTGATAAAACCTTTGATATTTTTGATGGCTATATCGCCCGAGCTGTCATCAAGCGTTAGCGCAAGTTGACTTGGCATGGTGATGGTTAAGTCAATTCTAGGGCTATTATTGCGATACCACTGTACACCAGAACTTGTATCTGAATCGGCCACCAACATGGCGGTGTCACCGGATTTTTCCAGTGTAAGTTGGTAGTTCTCTGCTTCTGTGGTTAACACTGAAGCTTCCACTTGGATCTCTTGTTGGTTATCGTATCCAATGATCTGGATATTACCCGAGGTGGTATTTGCATCAAGTTTGCTTAAGTCTGCAGCGTTGAGTTGCAGAGATTTATGGAGTGTTTTGGTGGCGGCTGCGCTTGGAGAGATATGTACGACACAGCCAGATAAAAGGCTAAGTGCAGTTAAACAGGTGAAGAGCGTTTTCATCGTTGTTATTTTCCATAGTAGTGATGACATAAGGTTACCATTCAGCAATAGTTATACCAGAGTGAAGTTATAAAAAAATCAATAGATTAAGCAGGTAGCGAACCTTAGGGTGGTCAAAATAGCGAAATCAAATAGTGAGCTGAACCAAAAGTTTGCAGATGTGATTGTCATATGGCTGTAAATCCGACAATGTAGTCTGGCGCTATTGTTTGTTGATTTCTTTGGCTGTGCAATGAAAGACATAACGAAGACAACCGAGCTACACGCTGTCAATCCGAAATCATTCGTCGACAGTCACTGTAAACCAGATGCTGCTGTTTTTTTGGGAGTAGGAAGTGCCGCCAGCGCTGTAACTCTAGGGTGTTCTGCCTGTGTATTGACCCATAAAGGCCTACCTTGGTTATTGATAGATTGTGGCTTTGATACGGTGTCGCGTTATAAAAGGCATTTTTCGTCATTACCCGATGCTGTGTTTATCACCCATCTTCATTATGACCATGTTGGTGGATTGGAGCAGCTTTACTTTCAGGCTGCATTGAGTCAGCACCAAATCACGTTATATGCTCCAGCAGAGCTAATCGTTGGGTTGTGTAATATGCTTGCTTACACCGGACTGAGCGAAGGGACTTGCGGCGTATGGCAGGTTTTTCGTTTATTTCCAATCTCTGAAAGCTTTCTTCATCGTGGGCAGCGTATACACAGTTATGCCGTTCGTCATCATGAGCCCAACAGTGCTTTTTCGTTACATCTCCCAGGTCACCTGTTTTACAGTGGTGATACAAAGGCGATTCCTGAGCTGCTCCATCACCACGTCAGTAACGGCGAGGTTATTTTTCATGACTGCGGTCTTGCAAATAATCCCAGTCACTGCTCCCTTAATGAGTTGTTGATGAGCTATCGTGAAGACATCATTAAAAATATTTGGGTCTATCATTACCAGCATCAAGAAGATGTTGTGAAGTTTGAACGCGTAGGACTCAAAGTGGCTATCGCTGAGCAGCCGATTGCGCTTTAATTTTGCGACTGAGAGGTTAAATAGGCTTTTAATTCTCGAACAAACTCGCTGCCGATCTCATGGTGTATCGCTTTTATTTTTTCGGCGCACTCAGTGGTGTTGTTATCAAGTGCTGAATATTCTAACGCCTGCAGATGTTCAGCTAGTACCTCTGCCCCCACTGCTTTGGCGGAGGTTTTGAGGTAATGCGCTTCGTCTTTTAAAGCTTGAAAAGCACGAGTTTGGTATGCAGTTTTAATTTTTGCACAACTAGATTTCGATTGCACTAGAAAGTCGGTGTAAAACTTTTTCGCCGTAGCAAAATCATCACCGATTAAATCGATAAGCACCTGAGGGTTGAGAGTTTTGCTCATTGTGTAAAGTCCATATCTAACCATTTACCTAAGGTGTTTTTAAGCTCTTGTAGTCGCACCGGTTTGCTAACATAGTCATTCATGCCACTATCTAAACAAAGCTCTTTATCCCCTTTCATAGCGGCGCCTGTGACGGCAACAATAGGAATGGCACTGCGCTCTTCTGTGGACTCAAATGCGCGAATTAACTTAGTTAATTCATAGCCATCTATCTCTGGCATATGGCAATCCGTCAACAAAAGCTGATATCGCTGGCTTTTATACATCGCCAAGGCTTCTTTGCCGTTATTGGCAATATCACAGGAAACTCCAAGTCTAGAAAGCTGTTTGACGATGAGTTTTTGGTTAAAGGGATTGTCTTCTGCAAGGAGTATATGTTGCTTACCACTCGTATCCGATTCATCATCGGTAGGGCTAGATACTTTATCGTCTAGTGAAAGTAGCGCATCTAGTTCACTGAGATCGTTTAATTCACCTAAATCAGCCTCGTCACTTTGCTGACTTGCTTTAAGTTTACTCAGTAATTGACCGATGGCGTATTGAGTCTGCGGTGCAATTGGTTTTGGTTTTTGTGTGGTTAACGCTGTACTGTTCAAGTTAGCAAACGCCTTTTCATCAACAAATACTAACTCTGGAATAGGTGAGCGTATTTGCTCTGCAAAGGGGGCTGCTTGCGTTGTGACAGCACGAACAAGTGCAGTATCGTCAGTCTCTTTGATTTCACTGGGTGACTCGATGACTTTGATCTCATTGCAAAAATGCGTGCAGGCATTGTACAACTGAGTCAGCGCCAACGAACTTTGCCAAGGGATATCACTTAACCAATAGAGTGTATTAAATAGAATATTGGGTTGATGTTGTGTTCTTGGGCGCCAAATAGGAATGGTAATGGTAAAAGTTGAGCCTTCACCGGATTTACTTTTTAAGACGACCTTGCCGCCCATTAAGTCAATAAGCTTGCCACATATTGCAAGCCCTAACCCCGTACCACCGTATTTTCTCGTGATAGAGCGTTCGGCTTGTGTAAAGGGGGTAAACAGTTTTTTTTGTACTTCTGGTGCAATGCCAATGCCATTGTCTTCTATCTTAAATATCAAGTGAGATAAGGCTACGCCTTCACATGCCCAGTGCACATTGATGGTGACTTTCGCGCCGCCTTCTCTATCTGCAACGCTAAATTTGATGGCATTGCTGACAACGTTAAAGATAATTTGCCGCACTCTATTTTCATCGCCAATCACTTCTAGCGGTAGTTTTATGTCCTCATGCACCGTTAATTTTACTGATTTGTCGCGCGCGTGGGCTTCGAAGGTTTTGATGATGTTATTGAGCATTTTAGAAGGGGAGAAAGGATAGCTCTCAAGCTCCATTTTCCCTTGCTCAACTTTGGCTAAGTCTAAAATATCATTTAATATTGAGACTAAATTATTGGCTGAAATAGACGCGGTTTCTAAAAGCTCTTGATTGTCTTCATCAAGCTCTGATAACGCCATGAGATCTAAGGAGCCGATAATGCCATTCATGGGGGTTCTGAGTTCATGGCTCATCATGGACAAAAAGTCTGATTTAGTGCGATTGGCCTGCTCAGCTTTAATAATAGCAGCCTCAAGATCAGCGGTGCGCTCTGCGACGCGTTGCTCTAATTCTTGATTAATGTGCTGGAGTTTTTTCTGGGCAATATATACATCGGTTTGATCGATAACAACGCCGTCAATACGTGCTGGCCGACCCTGTTCATCAAGCCCCACAACACCTTTGGCATACACTACAACAATATCTTTATCGTTGAGCAAGCCGCGATAACGCTGCTCAAAGGTTTCACCTGAGTTTAGCGACGCTTCTAGCGCTTGAGTAACACGTGCTTTATCGTCGGGGTGAAGGCTTGCTTCCCAAAGATGCAAATTGCCAATATCGTCTTCCGAAAGCTTAAAAATTTCATTCGCTTGATGATCCCAATTCCAGATCCATTGATTCGCCACTCGTATTGCTCGCCAAGTGCCTATTTTCCCCGCTTGCATGGCAAGTTCTTTACTTTCTTCTGCATCATGTAACGCAACTAGCATGTCTTTTTCGTGAGTACAGTCAGCTAAAATCCCATAAACACTGTGTGTGCGAATACAATACTTAACTTGTTCTCCCTTAAATTCAAACCAATGAATTGTTCCCCTTACCTCAAGCCGGAACTCAAAATGCAGCATAAGACCTTGTTCAATATGGTGAGCGAGTAGCTCGGCAAATAGTGGCTGATCTTCGTGATAAATCATGCTTTTTAAGGTGTCCCAGTCTAGTTCTGCCGAGGCTGGGAGGCCTATCAGTGATTTGAATTTAGGAGAAAAATACGCTGTCTTATTAAGGAGATCGTAGCACCAAACCCCTAGGTTTGCGCTGTTGACGGCGTGGCGCAAAATTCGAGTTTGTTCGTCTTCCAAAGGATTTTGACAATAATACGTAGAGAGCTCGGCAATATGTACAAATATTTCGTTGCTGCGAACATCATAAAATGACAGTAAAAATTGTACATTTGGCGATGTGCGCAACGACACTTGTACCAAAGAGCCGTCAGCAATTGTTTTTTGCTGCTCTTCTACGCATAAAGGAAAGATAAATAAGTCTTCAAGGTGCTTATTGATGACGTTATCGACAGGTGCGAACAGTTTTTCCGCAACGGCGGTTGTATGACTGACATACCATTCAGATGTAACAATCAAAATTGGCATACTGTCTTTAAGCGCAGTTAGCATCGTATCCCCCATAATATCCTCATAAAACAATATAGCAGTTCATGATTAACTTGCTGGATTTATGGTCAATCTAGTGATGTTTAGGAAGATGGGTAAAGGTTGTAAATTGTAGATACTGAGGTTATAGAGTTTTGCCTAATGCGTGATGGTGAGGAATATAAATCAAAGTAGAAAGCCATCGCAACCTATGAAGTCGTCGATGTATTGATTAAGAGAGTCTTATTCTTAAAAGAAAAATAGTCAGCAGTGTAAAGCAATATTTTGCTTTCCTCTAACCGTACGAGTACCACATACTCGGTGGTTTACACCGCCTCTACATTGAGTCTTTCTGCGAGTAGCTGGCGCTCAGTATTTAGTCCTCTGTAGTCTCGAAGTCCTGCGAGAAGCGCCCTGATTAATACTGTATCTGGGTTTTCACCTTGTAGTTGAGCCTCCAACAGAGCGATTGTATGGTCTACGATCTCACGCTTTTGTGGTGCAAGCTTTAGCTTTTGAGATTTTTCTTGGAGCTGTAAAAAAGCTTGTTGGACTTTTTGTTCGTGGAGTTGTCTTTTTTTAGCTTCGATCTCTTTTTGGGACGGAAAATCCTGTTCGGTTAACACCGGCAACAGTGTTTGATTTGGTAGCGCTGTACAAATTGAGTCCATGCATGATACCACCCAATTAACCAGCTTTTCAGTGTCGAAATCAATACCTTCGATCACGGGAAGCGAAAGGTAGTTAGCTATAATGCCATCAAGCGTCATCGCGAGATCGGTTTTCCATGGACGAACTTGCTCGCCATAGTTTTCAAGTAAAAAGCCTTCTTGTAGCGTAAGCCACGTCAAGCGAAACTCTTGATAGAACATGATCAAGTTATTTGAAAAGCTCAGTGACTCCTCCTGTAATAAGAGTTGAAACATCGCTTGGTACTGCTGTAAATCTTCGTGCTGGAAGCGGATTTGTTGTTTTAGCTTAGCAATTGGTGTCAATTTATCACTTTCTAATATTGCTCTTATTTTATCTAGCAGATCCGCTGTTTGACGCTCAAAAACGGCTAATAGTAGTTCGTCTTTTGACTTAAAGTGTAGGTAGATAGCACCTTTCGAAATGCCCACTTTATTGGCGATGGTTTGCATGCTAAAGGCACTATCGCCCTCTGCTAAAAGTAACTGCTCCGCGCATGCCAGTATTAATTTCCGCTTATCAGACATAGCTCCTCCTGTTCACATTGCAGTATACAGTCAATTCAAAAATGACCAATAGGTCAGTTTTAAATTGACTAAATTTAAATTGTGGTCAATTATTGTATTATCTATTCAACGGGAACATCATAATTATGAACAATACATCATCTTTAATACAGCTAGTCAGGCGCACGCGGCCAAGCCGCCTATTACTATCCACTTTGGTTTTATTTACGCTTATCTCTAGTGTTTTAGGTTTGTTGGTGCCTTTGCAAACGAAAAAATTACTGGAAGAACTTGGAGAACATGGTCATTTTTCAAATGAACAGGTAGTCATATTAATTATGGTATTAGTATTTTCCGCTGTGCTAGCAGGGTTAATGACTTATATCATGGGTAAAATTGGCAATGAGCAAAAGCTTAAATTACGCGGAGACCTTTTTCAGCACCTCATTCGTTTGCCTGTTTCCTTCTTTGATAATACTAGGGCTGGGGAGCCCGCGAATCGCATCGTAAAAGACACTGAAATTATTGAAAACCTTGTGAGCGAGCAGTCTGTGTCTTTTATATCTGGTGTGGTTTCATTATTTGGCTCTTTTATTATTCTATGGTTTTTAGACTGGCAAATGACACTTGTAATGCTTGGTGCAGTGACGGCTAGTTTTCTGATTATCTTACCGTTTTCCGTGAGGCTAACGGATCTGTCTAAGTCATTACAAGATACTGAAGCCTCTATGCTAGGAAGGTTAACCGAACTGTTTGCCAATATCCGCTTAATAAGAGCACAAGGTGCAGAGAAAACAGAAGCTAAAAAGAATGACAATGAATTGAAGTCACTCTATAAAACCGCAATGTCAGAACATACGCTTTTAGCTACCATGGGCGCATTGGTGAATTTAGTGATCATGGCTTCTATAGTGTTAGTTCTAGGGTTTGGCGCATCAAGGGTTGCCAACGGTGCGATGACGCTAGGCGCTTTTGTTGCGTTTATTATGTTTTTACTGAACATTGTGTTGCCGATGGGGCAGTTAAGCATGGTGGTAGCCGCGTTTAATAAAGCAAAAGGAGCGGCCGTTCGTATTAATGAGATCTTAGCAACGGCACCAGAAAATGAAAGTGGTCATACAATTAGCCTGACTGATAAGTCAATTTATGTTCGCAATTTATCTTTTAGCTATGTTGATGATAAACCGGTATTTAAAAGCTTGAGCTGTGAATTCTTAAGTGGAAAAACGACCGCGATTGTTGGGCCATCAGGAGTTGGTAAGTCTACACTTTTCGCTTTGTTGCAGGGCTTTTATCAGGCGAGGCGTGGTTACATTGAAATTGCTGGGCTTAATGTTGAAGAGCTAGACCGAGCCAATTTAAGAGCGCAAATCGGTTACGTTGCGCAAGAGAGCCCGCTGTTGTGCGGCACCTTATATGAAAACTTGGTCTACGGTGCTTATGAGACAATAGATGATGAACAATTACAGCATGCCATTGCCACGGCCGATTTAGCAGAGTTTATCGCGACACTACCTGATGGGTTGAGTACTCAAATTGGTGAGCGTGGCATTACTCTGTCTGGCGGACAAAGGCAACGAGTTGCATTGGCGCGAGCACTATTAAAAGACCCTGCATTGCTGCTGTTGGATGAAGCAACGGCAAGCCTTGATTCACAAAGTGAAGCCGCTATTCAAATTGCCCTGAGAAATGCAAAAAAAGGTCGTACTACTATAATCGCTGCGCATCGACTCAGTACGGTTATGGATGCTGATAAGATTATCGTTATAAACAAAGGTGAGATTGAATCACAGGGAGATCATCAGTATTTGATGCAACACTCTTCGCTTTACCAAAGCCTAGTGAACAAACAGTTCAGCCTTCAAACTGCAAGCTAATAACTTTGGTTGAGGTCTGTCAGTTGGGTAGGTGGAAAGTGGATGAACGGTAATGTCATTGGTAAAAGATTAAATTAGGGCCTGTTGACCTTTGCTGTTTAATTTTTGTTCTTCTGAGTGTGTTTTAGTCGCGACGCTCGACTTGCCGCCTAGTGATCTAGGCAAAAGTTGAGCAACAATGAACAAAGCGCACTCAGGTGAACCCAAAGGGCAGCGCTTGATTGGCATTTCTTCTGTGTTGCCCCACAAGGATGTGGGGTAAGGTGACTTTGCAGGAGCACAAAGTCTTTATCGCCTGACTCACATAGAACAACTATGCTACGCAGGCTCTGCCTTGTATAAATACCAATCAAACTGCTGCAAAAAAAACTTGAAAGATAAACCGGCCCTAATGCTTTTTGATGTTTTTTAAAAATGATATAGCACTAAAAGTTTAGATGTGATAGAAAGTAACCATATTTAACTAAGTGCTATTTTAGTTATTGGTTAAAAAGGATTGGTTTTTAGGGAAGACAAATTAATTTTCGTAGGTTTGTTTATGCCCCATAGAGCATCACACACAAGTTCGCATACCTCTATCCCGCTGATTGTAGCGCTAACAAGCGTGTTGTTATTACTGACTTTACTGAGCTTTCCAAGCAAGAGCAAACAGCCTGTAGCAACCAAAGTAGCAGTTCATAAGAGCGGCGCGATAAAGCATGAAGTCCGCCCGACAGAATTAGAATGAAAAATTCGTATTTACCTAAAAGTATCTAATTCACACCATCACCTTACACTTTGTAACAGTTCTGCTTTACTAATTTTTATTTATGTAAAACATATGGTTAGTATCTTTGGCTAACCCCACCATAAAGTTTCCGTCGGCATTCAGCCTATCATCTCACCTCTATAATTTGCTTATTATTTCTAACTCGGTATAGTTTGACGTCGGCCAGAATAGTAATAATATTGCTCGGTTTATGGGCGCAGGACAAATTGGCCTTACTTCTCAGAGGCAGGTATGCAATTAATTCAGTTAAAGTCAGATGACCCACAAGTAGTCGCGGTGTTTTCTGAAATCGATAAGCTTATGAATAGCTTATATCCAATCGCAAGTGCACAGTCTTTATCAATAGAAGAAATTAACCAACCTAACGTGTATGCCGTTGGCTTACAAAATGAAGAGGGCATTGTAGCGTGCGGTGCGATTGTAAAGCAGTTTGATAAAACCTTATACGGTGAAATTAAACGCTTGTACGTAAAACCTAGCTATCGAGGTAAAGGGCTTTCTAAACGTATTATGCAAATTTTGCTTCACTACGCGGGTGAAGCGCAGATCCCACTTATTCGGCTTGAAACCGGCTCTAAGCAAGCCAGTGCGATAAGTCTTTATGAGAGCTTGGGATTTGAGCGATGTGAACGCTTTGGTATGTACCGTGACAACCCGTTAAGTGTCTTTATGGCGTTATCACTGAAATCTTAACCTAGCAAAATAGGGATTGTCGGTATCGGCAGAGATACTGGCAATCTCTGCAAGTACCACAGTGACCGTTTGATTTTCTCGCTCTAAAACTAAACACTCCTGTTTGCCGACTATAGCCGTGTTTTCGCAGCTGCCATGCACAACTTTACCACCTTTCATCTCAATAGTAACTGCTAGGCGCTTTAAGCACGCCAGTTCGATATAATCATACTGTTGGCAACTGAGCATAGATACGTCCTTATTGAATAAAGCCACCTCTACTCACAGGTGGCTTTTCGAACTTAACTTTAAAGAGACTTAATTCCCATATTGTAAAGCGTAAAGCCATAAATATCGGCATACTGTTCAATCGTCTTGCTTATCGGTGTGCCTGCGCCGTGTCCAGCATTGGTTTCGATACGAATAAGCGTCGGATTAGCACCTGTGTGTTTGCTTTGTAGCTCAGCTGCAAACTTATAAGAGTGTGCTGGTACTACGCGGTCATCGTGGTCACCTGTTGTGATCATCGTTGCTGGATAATTTACACCAGCCTTTACGTTATGCACAGGTGAATAACCTTTCAGGTATTCAAACATCTCTTTGTTGTCTTCCGCCGTACCGTAATCGTAAGCCCAGCCGGCACCAGCAGTAAACGTGTGGTAACGCAGCATATCAAGTACCCCTACCGCAGGTACAGCCACTTTGAATAGGTCTGGACGTTGCAACATTGTTGCACCTACTAACAAACCACCGTTCGAACCACCGTTAATTGCAAGCTTTTCACTTGAAGTATAATTTTCAGATACTAAATATTCGCCTGCAGCAATAAAGTCATCAAAGACGTTTTGCTTTTGCATTTGAGTACCTGCTTTGTGCCATTTTTTACCATACTCACCGCCGCCACGT
Organism: Pseudoalteromonas sp. DY56-GL79; assembly: GCF_041414765.1. Lineage (NCBI taxonomy): Bacteria > Pseudomonadati > Pseudomonadota > Gammaproteobacteria > Alteromonadales > Pseudoalteromonadaceae > Pseudoalteromonas > Pseudoalteromonas sp. DY56-GL79. Next base: position 10,973 of record NZ_JANHZS010000025.1, read on the forward strand.
AAGTTTGCTACTGCATAAACCCCACCCAGCTCTAACCAAGCTGCACGTGTCGGGCTAAAGTAAGGCTTAAGACTGACATTAAATCCACCATAACCGTACAACAGCGTTGGATTGTTACCATCCAATTTCAGTCCTTTTTTATGGGTGATGATCATCGGTACACGGGTACCATCTTTTGACGTGTAAAAAACTTGCTTAGACACGTAAGCATCTGAATCAAAATCTACTTTATCCGAACTATATAACTCGCTACGGCCTGATTCTGCATCGAAAGCAAAGATAGATCTCGGGGTGTTGTAGTTAGTGAATGAGTAATAAAGTACCTTGTCTTCCTCCTCACCGCTAAAGCCACTTACAGTGCCTACACCTGGAAGCGTAATGTCACGGATCAGTTTACCTGTGAAGTCATACTGTTTTACCAATGAAATTGCATCTTTGATGTAAGTCGCAAATAGGTAACCTGACCCTGTTGAAACCGATAGTACATTGTCGGTTTCTGGGATCACATCTTGCCAGTTTTCTGGTTGTGGCTGCTTCGCATTGACTTTAACGATACGGCGATTTGGCGCATCTAAGTTAGTGCTTAAGAACAATGTGTCGCCTTCACTGTGGATCACGCTGGTATCAGAGTTGGTATGATCTAAAATCGTTACCCAGTCACTATTTGGCTTGCTTAAGTCACGAATAAATAGCTTGTTACCTGAGGTTGATACCGCAGCAGAGATCACCAAGTATTTTTTATCGTCTGTTACACCACCATAAACATAACGGTGCTTTTGCGCATCAGTGGCACCAAAAATGACCTTATCTTGATCTTGAGGTGTGCCAATCTTGTGGTAATACACTTTATGTTGGTCAGTTTTTGCAGAAAGTTCACTGCCTTTAGGTTTGTCATAGCTTGAGTAGTAAAAACCTTCATTACCAAACCAAGAGATACCACTAAACTTCACGTCGACCAGCGTTTCACCAACCTGCTCTTTAGTCTCGGCGTTTAGTACAATCACTTTACGCCAGTCACTCCCACCTTCGGAAATTTGATACGCTACTAATGAAGCGTCTTTACTAAAACTTAATCCTGCAAGCGATGTTGTGCCATCGTCACTCATGGTGTTTGGATCTAAAAATACCTCAGCTTCACTACCTTCTTTTTGGCGGTACAAAACACTTTGGTTTTGCAATCCATCATTTTTGTAGAAATAGGTATAGTTGCCGTGTTTAAACGGTTGAGAAACACGCTCGTAATCAAGTAGTTCAGTGAGGCGTTTTTCGATGTCTTTACGATATGGAATCTGCGATAAATATGCTTGAGTAGTCTCGTTTTGTGCTTTTACCCACGCAGCGGTTTCTGCGCTTTTATCGTCTTCTAACCAGCGATATGGATCCGCCACTTGCGTACCAAAGTAGTTGTCTACCACGGTGCCTGTTTTAGTCATTGGATATTTCACAGATTGCGTCAATGCCGCATTATTAGATTGTTCATTTTCGGTATTAACACATCCGACAAGCGCAAGAGCAATGGCTCCAGCTAGTATCTTCTTTATCATTGTGGGGATTCCTATTGGTTCTTATTCGCTACTATCTCGCCGCAGTTTCTTGCGTCTTACTCAGTAATAAAACTTTTCGATACGGCATTTTTCGTTAAGCATTTATCAGTGTTGGACATGATTATGCTACTAGAATTGCTGTGGATTGTAGTGAAGCTGGTGTATTTGTCTACAAATTGTAGACAAATACACGAGTAAGAAGGTTAAATTGAAGTTGATTTGGCGTAATTATTATTGCCTTTGCATAAATATTGTGACTTCAGCCATTACAATACCGAACTTTTCAATATAAGAGCGGTTCATGAGAGTGGTTTGGTCAAAAGACCACATCCAATCATCAAAGTGTACTTCGTAGCTGGTGTCGTCAACGGGTAAGTCCATTCTATACTGCCAATTCATCGCATTGCCGTAGGTTTCACCGGATGCCGAGTTGAGAATATCGTCGGCGCGGCCTGAATACTGGTTGCCTGATGCCTTTGTAATAGTCCAAACTCGTGTTTTGACGCCATCACCGAGCAAATAGTTAAAGGACTCATCTAAGACAAGCTCTGACTTGTTGTTAATCGAGCCCTTAATATCGACAGTAAACTGCTGCACTAAGTTGCCATCTCTGTCTTGGACTATTCCCCATGCTTTTACATCACCAACAAAAAACTCATAGGGGTCAAATTGCGGTTTAAGTGTCGAGTATTTATTACCGTCAATGCCCGAACTGCATGCCGACAATAAAAATAAGGTGAGTACTGCAAGAGTGATGCGCATTGTTTTCTCCTTAGGCTTGAGGCCACTTTGAGTGCTATTGCTTTTGATATGTGAGCCAAATAGCGAAGATGAAATTAATTGGGAAAAAACCATATGCTATTTCCGCTTTAGACCTAGAAGCTCGGCTCGCATGGTTGGTTCGGATGTTTTTTCACCGAGCCAAATATTGAAAAAACGGGTCGTAAATTCCGAATCTTTCACTTCGCCAATAAGGTTTTTATCTTGGTAAAACTGTGTAGTTCCTTCGGGGGTCCTCACGCCAAAAAGCACGGTCCCTTTAGAGACATTGGGGAAGATTTTTTTCATTTCTGCGAGCCATCGCTCACCTTGACTCGAATTATTAAACCCTTGCTTTTCCATCTCTTTTAGTGAGCGTTTTGCTATCTCTTTGCCGTCAAGCGCGCGTAAATAATGTAGTGCCAGTACAAAAGGCTGGTCTTGAGAGTACGCTCCTTGGGGGGCATAAAGGCTGGCATCATAAACATCCCAAAACAAATAGGTCATTCGACTTGTTTTGCCGACCTGCTTCGGGTTTTCGATAAATTGATTTACAAGATCACTGGTGCTTGCGAAACCCTGAGTGCTGAAAAGCAAAATCAAAAAGGCAAAGATGGCCCTTTGCATACTAACCTCTTCCTATATAAAAACGGTTAGTCTCTTATACGAACGAGCTGGAGAGTTTGTTCACTTTGCTGCTGCCTGAAAGGTGCTGTCATCCCCCTTTACAATTTGTTAAGCTGACTAAAACCTACATACAGGAGCCATTATGAGCCTTTCAATTCGCCCAGCAGAAGTAGCTGATGCCGCGACAATACTGCATTTTATCAACGAACTTGCAATTTATGAGAAAGAGCCAGATGCCGTGCTCAATACCGTGGAAGAAATAGAACAGAAATTGTTTGGTAAAGAAGCCAGAGCGCACAGCGTTATTTGTGAATTAGATGGTGAAGCAATTGGGTTCGCAGTATATTTCTTTAATTATTCTACTTGGCTTGGCAAGCACGGGCTGTATCTTGAAGACTTATATGTGTCACAAGACAAACGCGGTGTTGGTGCAGGTAAAGGGATCATGAAGTACCTCGCAAGACTTGCACTACAAAAGGACTGTGGTCGCTTTGAGTGGGTGGTGCTTGACTGGAACAAACCATCAATCGATTTTTATGAAAGTATCGGTGCTAAAGCACAAAACGAGTGGATTATTTATCGCTTATCAGGGCAAGAACTCATCGATTTTGCTGAGTAAGTATAGTGGATTGAGAGGGCTATTTAGCCCGCTCAATCTCATGTTTTTTTAAGTTATGGTTACTTATCTACGTGGCCTAAATCACGCTCAGGATCTAATAAATCTCTCACTCTTCTTTTGAGCACCTTGGCTTCTGGAAAACCACCGTCGACTTTTCGGCACCAAATTAACGTATCATTGTAGTAAATTTCGAATACGCCTTTACTTGCTGGTGCAAGTGCAACTTGCTTTAAATCGTCGGAGAAAGTTGAAAGCAACTCTTGTGCAAGCCAAGAAGCTCGCAGCATCCATTGGCAAAGCACGCAATAATGAATTGTAATGATCGGTTTTTGCATGAATTTACATAAACTTGAAGGTTGTGATTGGATTTTAGCACTGTGATTTATGATGTGGCTAGTATGAAAAAAACGGGGGTTACCCCCCGAAATTATCCAGGGAGACCTCAATCATAAGGTCAGACTTTAAGTTACGGGTTATTCACATAGTAACAACCCTTTTGTGGTAAGTTGGGGGGGAGACGTGATGAAAATTAGGATTCTAGTGATCGTTTCTATATTGATCCAAAGCTGCGTTCAAATTATCAATCCAGCGTTGTCTATTTTTAAATTCTGATTGGATTGCTTGGCGTTGAGTCGATGTTAGATCAGGATGCCAAATTGAGAATATAAGTACAATTCGGTCACGGTCGCTGCCATTATGTGCCATATGCAAATAGGAGTCATCAAAGATGGTGAGTTGATGCTCTTGCCATGAAACACGCTCGCCATTGACGTCTAGGTAACAGTCATGGGGAATATCTATGGCTAAATGCACTGTTAAGCTGTGGTTCGAAAGGCCGTAATGTGGAGTGATGGTTTGGCCTTTGGCTAATTTAGAGTAAAACACTTCGTATGGAGATGCTGTTAAGCCATAACAAGGTACTTTCTCTAAGGCTTTTTTAAGTATAGGAAAGTGCTTTGACACTGAAACGTTTTCCACTCCCTCTTTAAAAAGGGATAACGCTTGCCAGTTGTTACTGTTTGCGAGCATTGGAAATGCGCTTTCATACTCTTTACCCGACAAATAAGGCGTAAGGTGTGAAGATGCGGTATTAAACGTAGTGTGAAATTCTTTGATGATGTCGGGGATCGTAGCGTTAAAGCTTTCATACCATGCAAATTGTTCCGCAGGCCAGATAGGATGAGCACTTAGATTCGCAACGTAAAAAAGGTGTGGTGCTTGGGTTGTTTCGAAGGGTTTACTACTATATTGCACCCAGCGACCGGACTCAATGCTTGGTGCTGTACCAAGGTTCTTCTCCATACACTGCCAAGCTTTTTGGAATCGCTCAAGTGTTTGAGGGGCGGTGCTATTGGCGAGTTGAAGGCGCTTAAAGCTACCTGTGAGTGCTTCACATAGGGTGTAACATACGAGTGCTGTACTGTCTTCTCCCTTCTTCTCTAATAAATGTCCAAGGTAGAGATACACTAAGTAGTTTTTAGGTGCCAGAGTAAGGCAGTGAAAGTAGGCCTTTTCACTTTCAGGTAACGCGCCAATTTGCTCTAAAATTACAGCAACCCGATAGCTTAGTTCAGCACTTTGAGGATAACTATCGATTAGCTTCGATAATAGTAATGACCAACTATTTTGTGGCTCGCACTCGAGAATTGGCTGTAAAAGTGAGTCTATATTTAGTGGTTGTGTCTCTTCGTTTGTCATTAAAGTGGTTTCTCTTTCTATTTATTAACAACGCCAATATCGAGTGGCAAAGTCATTCGATAGTTATTACCGGTAGGGTTAAATGGCTGTGTTCCATGCCAAAAATAAGAGGGGAAGATCACGATTTGCCCTCGTTGAGGTTTTACGGTTTTGAATGGTGGAAAATCGTAGGGTGGTGCCAGTGGTGGCCGCCCAAACTCAATGACACCATTGTTGCTATCGTCATTTGGCGTGTTGATATATAGAACTACACTAATCCAACCTGCGGGGTGAATATGGCTTACGTGGAAACCTTGCTCCGTCAGTTTGACAGACCATGAGCCTGTAATGCATTTCTCTTTGCGTAAATGAGCTAAAAAGGGATGCTCTGGATCTAAATCTAACTTATTAAGGCATTTATCTATATCTCGCAGCAGTTGAGTTCGAGCTTTGGAGATGATTTCGATATCTCTATTAAGCAAGCCTCCTGAAATTTGTGAGCCATTTACTAAGGTTTGTTCACTTGGTGCTTGTTTGCCTTGATGAAGTGTTAGTAAGCATGACTCCAACGCTTTAAGAAAGTCTTCAGTGTCTTGATAGCCGCTCGGAGCACCTAAGGTTGTGGTCAGAATAAAATCAGGGTTGCATAGAGCGTGGTGCTTTTTTTTATCGGTAGCTTGATATACTGCGCTTAGCCAAGCTAATGCAAGTTGTGAGTTGGGCTGTGCTTGCAACACTTTTTCGAGCAGGGATTGTGCGGTACTGAACTTTCCAAGCTGGATTGCAAATTTTGCTTGCTCACATATCCTGTCGTAATTAACGACTATCTTATTGGCATTATCGAAATGCTCAAAGGCTGCATTTAGCTCATTGTTTGTGGCCGCTAGACGTCCTCTTAACGCGAGTAATGTTGCTGAAGTATCTGCGTAACCCGACGCCTGTATACATTCCTCACATAACCTGTACTGATTGGTATTCCAGTACAGTTCAGCTAGGCACTCTATGAGTTCTAGGCGGTTATTTGCTGACTCCATCACGGTTAGTAAACTGGTAGCAAAAAGCTGATGCTGCCCACTTTGCCAATAAAGCTCGTTAATTGCTTTATGTATGATTGGATTGTATGGGGCTTGCTTCAATGCCAGATTGTAGGCTTGTTGTGCTTGTTCAAATTGACCATTAGCAAAAAAGCAGTCACCGAGGTTGTAAAGCGGTTCATAGTGCTCTGGTGCTTTTTGATGTACAAATTTAAAGCATTGAATTGCTTGGTCAAATTTAGCCTGTAACTTATAGCAAAGGCCTAAATTGTGTATTGCCCGAAAGACAACCGGAGAGTGTTGGGGAACTTGTTGATAGTAACTGATCGCCTCACTAAGGTTTCCTCTTGTTTTTTCAACGTCCCCGAGTATTTTGGTGAGTTGTCCTGAATCATCTAGAGATTGTCCTTTGAGTGCCCATTGACTTGCCATGTCGAGCCGGTTTTGTTCAAGATACAGCAGCGACAAGTTTTTAAGTAAATCTAGATTTTTGGGCTCAGCTTCATACAGCGCAAGGTAATGGGCTTCAGCTTGGTGTAAATCACCCGATAGCCAGTAACATTTGGCTAGATGAGTTAAGATTTCAGTTTTAAGTGGGGCGAGTTTCGCGGCATCACTTAATGAAGTTATTGCGCTTTGCCACTCGGCTAGTGATTTATAGCAAATTCCCAAAAGGTAATGCAGATCGGGGTGAGGCGAGTCAATAAAAGGCTGTAGCTTAGTTAACGCTAGTTGATATTGTTTTTGTTGGATCAATTTAAAAGCATCTTGAACTGCAATAGTAATTTCGGGCGCTTGCTTCATATTATTTTTTCTTAAACGGACAATTTGACTGAGCTGCATACTTTTTATTTTAGCCAAATTCGACTTAGTTGCGAGTAGGGTGTTGTTATTTTTAAGTTTTGTTGGTTTTGATCAATTTTTTAGTAAACGCGATGGAAAACTTAGTAACTTACTGTAGATTAAGGGACTTATACAGCAACAACAGAAAAGGGAGCCGAAGCTCCCTAGTCTTTCAGTATCAACTGATTAGAACGTGTACACAGCACTCACGAAGTAACGTGGGCCAATTACGTCATACAACTCTGGGAATGTATTTGCTTGTTGCTGAGCATCACCTAGAGCTGTTGGTTCGGTGTCTAGCGCATTTTTAACACCAAATGTTGCTTGTACATGGTCTGTGAAGTGATAGCTTGCGCTAAGATCAAGGTACCATACAGCTTTAGATGTAGGCACAATTTCGTTTTCGCCAGTGTCATCATCAACTTCGCTCATATATCGCACTAGTGCTGACACGCTTAAGTCACCTGAAGTCCAAGTGAAGCGGTTATTACTCTGAAACTCTGGTCGAGGGGTAAGACATGTGTTACCGAATTTACCTTCACAGTAATTAGTTTCTGTAAAGCCAACACTTGCTGTTTTAAAGTACTCATCAAGAATGGTGTTCTTTGAATTAATACTCAATGTTGATCCATTTTCGCCGATACCAAAGTCAAGCTCAGTTCTCCAATTGAAGTTAACATCATAACCCTTAGTACCTAGTTCAGCTATGTTAGCATTGAGTGCCGTTACAAGGTCTACGTTGCCATCAGGACGACGAGTAATCGCTTGACAGAACTCAGAGCTTGGATCTTTAAGCTGGTTGTAACAAACATCCAGAATATTGTTTACGCCACCACCTAGTACATCGATAGCATCATCAATTTGAATATCGAAGTAATCGATAGTCACGTCAAAGTTTTCTGTAGGTGTAATAACAAGACCTAGCGTGACCGTTTCCGATGTTTCTTCCTTCAGCTCTGGGTTTCCGCCAAAGCTCCCCTCGATTTGCGCGTTTGCTTGCTCGAATACACCGACTTGAGAAGATGCAACACCGTGAGCTTCACAAAGTGATCTATCTGTTTTTCCTTCTACGAAACCATCAACGCTACATGGATCGGTTGCGCTTGGGAAGCCATTTGCTGCGCCTTGGAATAGTTCTGAGATGTTAGGTGCACGTACAGATTCTTGATAACCCGCGCGGAACGAAACGTATTCATTCACTTTCCAGTTTAGCGTTGTTGCAAATGAAGAGACGTTACCAATGTTTGAATAGTCAGAAAGACGCCCTGCAAACCATAGTGTAATGTCTTCAGCAAATGCCGCATCTGTCACTAATGGAATGTCGATTTCTGTGAAGATTTCATCAACACTATAGCTACCAACGGTTGGCTCACCAGCGTTAAAGCCCAAAACATCACCAGATGCTAAGAATTCATCAGGACGGAAGCTCGAATCATCAAAGCGGCTTTCGTAGCCAATTACGAAACCTACCGGCAAATCAGCAGATGGCACGGTAAATGGTAATTCACCAGCAAAATCGACGTGGAAGATCTCTTGTTTGATATTTGTTACGTTAGATGCACCAACGTTGATAAAATCAATCGCCGCTTGTGAAATATTACCTTCACCGAATATGTTCAATGGTGCACAACCGCCAGATGTATCTTGACATGCGCTACCGTCATCAGTAACTAAAATTGCTTGTCTGAAGCGTGTTTCAGAAACGTCATTATTAAGTAGATTAGAGCGATCTAGTTCAGAGCGGCTGTAGTATGCGTTGTAAGCCCAATCACCAATAAAACCATCAACACCTACTAACACTCGCATAGCGTTACGTGTATCAATTGATTGACGTGGCCCGTTTTCAACCATACGGCGACCAATTGTAGCGAATGTAAAGTTACCATTAGCGTCAAGTTGACTAACCATGTTACCTGTTGGTTCACCTTCAGCATCAAGTTCAGGTACTAACGCTTTCATTGCGGCTTGAACATCTGCACCAAAGAATGGGCTGTCAGGGTTAACCACCAAGCCATTTACGAACGCTGGAGTTGGCGCTAGCTGTGATGGTACTTCGTTGCGAATAAATGATAATTCACTATATAAGCGAGTTTCATCATTGATGTAATAGTGTGCAAAAGAGTTAAGCGTTAAGCGCTCTTGTGGAAGTTGTAGGTAGTTATCAGGGGCATAGTTAAATGCATCGGCTGATGTATACGGTAAGCCTTCACCATTAGGACCAAAGCGGCCTAGAGTTGTACCGTTAGGAAGCGTAGGGCCGGAAAATATACGAGTGCCAGGAATACCTGATGAGCCACCAGGCACTAAACCTGTATCGCCTTCCGTGAGCGTTACGTTAGTAAAGTCTCTATCACCCTGAAAGATTGACTCACGTTTGGCGTAACCAATATAAACAGTTGCATTACCTTTACCGTCGGCAAAGTTTCCACCTAAGGTAAGGTCAGTGTTGAACTTTTCACCATCGCCCTCTTCTGTGATGTCGTATAACGCAGAAATTTCTGCACCTTCAAAGTCATCTTTCAAACGGAAGTTTACAACACCAGCCAGAGCATCAGAACCGTATACCGCACCTGCACCACCAGTGATGATGTCTACGCCTTCAATAAGAGACGCAGGGATAGTGTTTAAGTCGACAACACCTGTTTGTGTTGCTGGGACCCAGCGACGACCATTAACAAGAACAAGAGTACGCTCATCGTTTAAACCGCGTAAGTCAACACGAGCAGTACCATCACCCGGGTTATTTGAGCTTGGGCCAAAAGAAGGAACTGTCAATGGTAGCTCGGCAAGCTTTTGCTCAACGTTTAAGTTACCCGACATGGCAAATTCAGAACCGTCTAGTTCGATAACTGGTGTTTTAGCAGTTAAAGCAACACGTTGAATACGAGAACCTGTAATAGAAATTCTTTCGACTTCTTCATTAGCACCATCAGCTGCTTCTTCGGCTGATGCTTGGATGCTTAAACTTCCGCCGATTAGGCACGCAGAAGTGATAAGCATACTTAACTTAGAACGCTTGAATTGTTTCATGATATCCCCTGATAGGTTTGTTTTAGATACCCTCGGCAAGTTTAATAACTCATCACAAAGGCTTATTAGTATCACGACGAAGTTATGACGGAAGCTTGGAATATGCCAGTTGAGATACGTAAGGCGATGGGAATCAGTGACGACAGGCGAGAAAAAAAAGATCAAATTTAATTTGCAGATTACATAGTGACAATCTATAACAATAATATGTTAACTATTGTGAAATAGGATACAAAGTATTAGTATCCTTGTGAACCTGTTGATGTGTTTAAGGTGATGAATGAAAAGAGTGACGATCTCTATTCCTAGCTATTTGTCTGAGCTTGGCGTCGAAATAAGTACAAAATTAAAAGAAGTCGCAGTTTGTTCCCAGTTTGTTTATTATCAATCTATTGTTGATGTTTTGGAAACTATTTCGGCGGGTGAAATCGACTGTTTGTTAATTGATATTTCACATGATATTGACCTGGGAAAGCAAGAATCAATCATAAAAAATTTTGACTCTGTGCCAACTATTAAAATAACGACAGATGTTAAATTAAATGCTTCTACAACAATGAGTGTTGATGGGAAAGATACAGAAGGTGCTCTGATCACCAATATTCTTCAGCTAGCATTCTTGGATTCTAAAGAAGCTTCATCGGAATTTGTCCCGAATCAAAGATTGATTGTAAAAGACTCGGGGCATATTCATGTGATAAAAGTGGAAGACTTAGCTTGGGTTGGTGGGGCGGGAAACTATGTTGAACTTCATATGATCAATCGGCAGCGTTCAATCTTGCATAGGGACACGATGTCATCAATGGAAAAAAGTCTTAAAACCTTTGGCTTTTCTAGGATCCATAAGTCTTCACTCGTTAATTTAAATGCTATCAGTGAACTTAAGACAAGAGATAATGGAGATTACGACGTTATTCTAGAAAACGGAGATTCACTCCACCTTTCGAGACGTTATAAACAAAACTTGTCCTCTCTTTTGCAGCCAACATAAGCTGACTGTAGTGTCAGCTTACTCCTTTGGCAAAATGGACGAATTCACTAAAGATAGAGTCTTTAATTAGTCTGTCAGGTGTGAAGGCGTAATAGTTTTGATACGTACTTTCGATAGTGCCAATGAGGCAGACATCATAGTGCCGTTGCAATTCTGATTTTATCGAAAGTGGGGCAGGAAAAATGCCAAACCCCTGTTGACCTAATGCCTTCATCAAGGCACTGTCATCCACATGACCTGCGACTTTTATTTCTATATTTTGCTCTTGCAGCCAGAATTGAATCGAGTTTGTTACTGGGCTGTGTTTCGCGGGAAGAATGATTGGTTGCGCTTGTAATGACTTTGGGTAGTTTGCCCTAAGTGCGTCACAACTAGAAATTGAACCATAAAAGCCAATCTGGCTTTTGCCTATCTCGTGACAAAATACCTTAAATGGCATATTACTATCAAGTGGTTTGTCCGCAAGTACGATATCGAGTTTATGCATCGCCATCTGAGCCAATAATTCCGACTGCTGACCATCGATACAGTGCAAGTTGGCAACTTGCTCATTTTCTATCAAAGGCGCAAGCCACTTTGATACTAACGATTTTGGAATAGCATCTGAGATACCTACTTTTAATGTGCGATGTATGGCTGTTGCACCATCTTGTGTTGTTTCTAACCATTCTTTGGCAATCGAAAACATATCGTCCGCATACTGCTTGGTCAAAATGCCGAAGTCAGTCAACCTGAGTCCTCTTCCTTCTCTTATAAATAAAGGTTTCCCTAGCCGATCTTCTAAGCTTGATAGTTGCGCGCTGATGGTTTGAGGCGTCAAATGAAGGACTTTGCTTGCACCTGCGATGCTGCCTTCATTGCTTACTTGCCAAAAATAGTAAAGGTGGTTGAAGTTTATGTTCATACTGTTCGTAAAAATCTTGGGTTTAACCGGGGAGAATCAGGAATTTTCTGCGTTTAACAGTAGCTAATTCGAACATTTTAAGCAAGTATAAGTTCTTTTGTAATCGCCTTTCGGAAGGTGAATAGAAAAACAGAACTTGACTTGTGGATGGTGTAGGTATTGAAGGCTATTAAACGTTAACTGTAAGGACCAGCTCGACGTCCACAAAAATATGAAAGGTTTATATTTGATGTAAAGAGCATCGTACTATAATGCTCTTTGGTTTCCAGTTAGTCTAGTGAATTTGGCAGCTTGTGATATACAGCGTTTTACAGTTCGACGACGGCATCCCACCTGCTATGTCCTTTGTCTTATTCTGCGGTAATATTTTGTCAGTATCTAATTCTTTTAGTTTTTTGGATTTTAGACTTAGTTTCACTTTTTACTCCTTTCGAATAGTTGGTTAGCAAACTTAGATTCGTTTGTTTTTTGAACAATGTCAACTCAGCTTACTGTAAAAATCATCCAAAAATATAGAAATATTATCAATCGGATAAAAATTAAAGCGAATTTTAGTTCGTAAAAATCTTACTTTAAGTTAGATATAATCAGCTTTTTTCTTTTTTTGAACATTAGTAGATTTGATCTCACGGCACAAACAAGTAGTAGTTGAGAGAATGTACCGGATAGCGTAAGCGTTTTTAGTTCGAGTCATTCTCAGTTTCAACAAAGTTATATTTGATGCGATTGTCTGAGGTAATGATGAAATTGAACCTTGTTGGTGTAAATGAGCCGATAGCGGTGTCTAGTAAAGTCACTTTTTCTAAAGCAATAAATGAAGCGTTGTGCGGCTATGCAAACAATATTCGAAAAATAAATGTACGAATTGAAAAACACGTGGACAAGCAGATTGGCAAGTTTACCTTATGCCAAATTGAGCTTTTATTACCCGGATTACCAACATTAAAGGTCAAGGCAAAAGGTAAAACTTTGCTGCAGGCATTAAATCGGGCATTACGCAATTGCAAGCAAATTTTAAAACAGAATTATTTTAAACTCGGTTAGTTTTCAGTACCGAGTGATTCCATTCCCAAGCACTTGCAGCGGCAAGGAAGCCGCGCAATTTTTCTTAAAGATCCTTGATAAATTACCGATATGTAGGTCAAAGGAAATCATATTGGCCAAAGATAATGAACGTGAACTTTTTAATTCACTCACCAGCTCAATCAACCACGAGTCAGATGGAGCAGAAAACCAAGGTTGAAGAAACGACAGAATCTAAACCACTCAGACTATCAGAAAAAGATATGTCTAAGTTATCTGGAGAAGAGGTAAGAGAGGAGCAGGAAAAAGCAGCACTACCACCTCACATTCAAAAAATGGTTGAGAAGCTAGAAGAGCTCAGAGAGAAAATAAAAGAAGAGCAAAAATTACTCGAAGAGCTAAAAGCAAATAACGCTTATTCAGATGAAATGAAAGCGGAGCTAGTTACACAAAAACTTGAATATATTTTACGTATGCAGAATCAAGTTATTGAATTAACCCAAAATATCCAAAAAGCTTTAAAAGAAGCTGGGATAACTGATCCTGGCATCTTGCTTAAAGCGTTAGCTTAAAAACCCAACCAACAATATTTTACCTTGTGCCATATTTGGACGTTGGCAACATAAATCTATGCGCATGTTTGCGGCGGACTTATACAAGCGTTTTAACTTAGGAAAAGGCTTAGTGACCAACTGTAGGGTTTTTACTCTAAGGCTCCTTCTGGTTATGCCGTCTAGAAATGCATAAGACGTAGAGTTTAGTGCTGAGTGGCAGGCGCTTAACATGTCGTCTGTTATCTGATGTTGATGAATCGCTTCAAACCCAGCTTGATCAGTTAAATTCCCTGTGGATGCGGCAAGCACACAGACAGAGTACACATCAAATATTCCGATTGCGCGAACTTTCTGGCTGCTCGGATCTTCGTATGCGACCATGACACACGGAAGGTTATCGGGATTATATTCCATTTGATGCACCTGATAGAGTCTCAGCTCTGTATCAATATGTTTGTTCATTAGCTTTTCAAGTTGCCCAACTTGAGGCAAGGGCACGCCTTTATGTAGCGTATGAATTTCTCTCGTTTTGCTGCTTTCTTCTGCGGCTTTGACCAGCGGCATGATTTTGTTATGAAGGTCGTCGTCAGCAAACGGCTTTGACAGTACAAACGCCGCTCCATAGTCAAGGGCGAGCTTAATTTGCTCACGATCGTCGACAGTCGTTACCATCGCCATAGTGACATCAAGCTGTTTTTGTTTAATTGCTTTGACGAGAGCGAGTCCTGAAATATCGGGCATATGCCAGTCGGTCAATACAATATCTGGATGCCAAGAACCGATAATCTTTAATGCTTCTTTTGCGCTTTGTGCTTTCTTTATCAACAGCTTGCGATATCTAAAACGCACTAAACCGCGACGAATAATCTCAAGTGTTGCTGCACTGTCATCCACGAGCAATATCTTCACACATTACCACTTTATTGAAAAATATAGATTTATTATAGGCACGATTTTTAACCAATACTAAAATGAAAGTAAGAAAATAATGAGTACGTAATATGTTTCTAGGCAAACTACCAGTTGATGTATTTATCTATATGGCGGTGAATATCGGGCTATTGATATTAGTTTTTTGGTTTTATATTTTGCTGTTAATCCTTCGAGAATTTAGATTGTTTGCAAAGACGGCTGGTGGAGCTGGGACATCCAACGCAGAGCAACAGTATCTACTTCAGCATTGTCGCGATGCAATTAACAAGTCAATGAAGTTTGTCGAAGATAACCAACACACCATTCAAGAATTGGCTAGCTTACAAGTCCACTTAGAACAACAATTAGCTGAGGTTAAACGTTCAACACAGGATCATATCTCGCCAGAAGAGCAAACTCGCATGGATGATTTAAACAGTAAGTTGCTTAAATCGCATCGGCTAATAAAAAAACTTCGAGGAGATTTGTCGAAAAGTTTAGAGCGACTTAAACAAACGAGAAGAAAGCTCTATGACCAATATGAGTCTACAGAGGAACTACAAAAAGAAAATGACACATTAAAGCAGCAGCTAGAAGCTTCTAAGTCTGTGGGAGGTACGTCCGAGCAAGAACTGGAGCAACTGGTCGCAACCTTTGAAAAAGAGCGCCAAGATATGTCTCAAACTATCAATGAATACAAAAGACAAATAGCCGAACAAAGCCAGGCTCTGCAGCAGCTAATGGTTCAAGAACAAGAGGTTGAAGATGGTCCAAAGTTGCAAGCTATTCAAAAAGAGTTGGAGCAAACCCGAGAAGCACTTGATCACTTGTCCAAAGAGAAGAAATTTATAGAAAGCCGATATTTGGAAGTCGTCAAGAATCAAACCAAATAGTTAACAAAGTGTTTTATTTCTCGTGACATTAGTCTTGAGTTTGTGTAAGGTTTAGGCACTCACATTACCTGTTTTGCTTTTTATTTTTTGAGATTTGCTTCACTTGAAAAGTGACGAGAAAGAGACACATACTCGGTTCCAAACTCTACCAAGTGACGTTAACGCTAGTTGAGTGAATAGCTGTGAAAAGTACTTGTAAAGTGCATATTTCTCAATAACTAAGGCAGTGGTAAAAGGATTATTTCATGGCCTATATTCCAGATACGAGTGCTCAAGACTCTGAGGTTGAAAGACCTAAAAAAAATAAAATATTGATAGCGGTAGTAAGTATTCTGATATTAATTACTGTTTTCTTTTTTGCATCAATTGTTGAGCAGTGGGCAAGTGGTCAAACAGCAGTTTCAAGCGATAAAATTCATATTTCAGCAGTTAAACAAGGTGACTTTGTTCGCGATATTTCTGTTCAGGGAAAAGTCGTCGCAGCACGGCGTCCGACAATATATAGCCCTGCTCAAGGGACTGTTACCTATTTGGTCGAATCGGGAGATAGCGTTATTGAAGGCCAAACCCTTGCCGTAATAGATAGCCCGGAATTAAAGAGCGAGTTTGCACAGCATCAAGCTAAGCTAAATCAGTTAGATACTGAACTTCAGCGACAGATCATTCAGGCTAAAAAACAAGACTTAGCGCAGGAAAACTATTTAGGTAAGGCTACCGTTGTATTGAATGCAGCTAAGCGTGAAATGCGTCGCTCTGAAGATGGTTTAAAAACTCAAGTTGTCAGCGATATTGATTATCAAAAAGCCAAAGATGATCTCGAAAATGCGCTGCGGGAATATCGCTTAGCAATTAAAGAAGTTGAATTGCAAAAAGAAAGTCAGAAGTTTGAGATTCGGACCAAAGAGCTTGAACTTGAGGCACAAAAAGTCAAAGTAGCTGAGCTTGAAAGGCAAGTCGATGCGCTTAAAGTTGTCTCACCAGTAGGGGGGCTTGTTGGTAATTTAGTAGTCGAGCAAAAAAATTCTGTGGCTAAAAATCAGCCACTATTAAGCGTAGTCGACCTCTCTAAATACGAAATAGAGGTACAAATACCTGAGAGCTATTCAGATGATTTAGCTTTAGGAATGTTAGCCGAGGTGAACCTCAATGGTGATGTTTATAGTGGTGAAATCGTTGCCATTTCGCCTGAAATTGAAAATGGCCGCGTTGCCGGAAAAATCCGATTTAGAGACGACACAATTCAGGGATTAAGGCAAAACCAAAGGTTAACAAGTCGAATTGTACTCGAACAAAAAGAAAATATTGCCTACCTACCACATGGTCAATATTTGGAAGCATACAATGGCCAGTTTGCTTATGTGGTAAAAGAAGGCACGGCTGTCAAAACGCCAATAAAGATTGGATTGAGAAGTATTGGACAAGTAGAAGTACTATCGGGGCTTAATATCGGCGATCAGGTTATCACCTCTGATGCACGAATCTTTAAAGATGCCCCTAGTGTGAAAATAATTCAATAAAGGAGCTGCAACATGCTATCCATGCGCCACCTATCAAAAGCTTACTATACAGACACAATAAAAACTCAAGCTTTGCAGCCATTTGACTTGAGTATAGAGCAAGGAGAATTTGTCGCCGTTATTGGTCCTTCAGGCTCGGGCAAAACAACCTTTTTAAATATCACCGGCTTATTAGAGGACTTCTGCGATGGCAGTTATGAGCTGGATGGTGTCAATGTTGAAAAGTTAAGTGATAAAGCCAAGTCAAAGCTGCGTAATGAAAAAGTCGGCTTTATTTTCCAAAGCTTTAATTTAATTCCTGAGTTAAACCTTTACGATAATGTTGATATGCCCTTACGCTATCGCAAATTATCATCAAAAGAGCGCCACGAGCGGATCATGGATGCGTTGAATAAAGTGGGTCTTGCATCTCGTAAAGCGCATTACCCATCGCAACTGTCTGGAGGTCAGCAGCAACGGATAGCAATTGCTCGAGCGATTGCTGGTAAACCGTCCTTTCTACTCGCCGATGAGCCAACGGGCAACTTAGATAGTAAAATGGCCGATGGTATTATGGAACTGCTCAAAGATATCAATGCGCAGGGAACAAGCATTGTGATGGTGACTCATGATGCTCAACAGGCGGCAAAAGCTCAGCGTATTATTGAAATCCGTGATGGTATGTTGAGCGAGAGAAAGAACTTCGATAAGGCCATTGCTTAAGGATAAGTTATGCTTAGTTACTATCTCAAATTAGCGCTTATCTCATTACGGAAAACGCCTTTTTTATCGTTGTTAATGATTATGACAATCGCGATTGGAATTGGCGCAGCAATGACAACTTATACAGTGAGTTATCTGCTACAAAAAGATCCGATCCCTACAAAAAGTGATCGCTTGTTTAATGTTCGATTGAATAGCTACGGCCCAGATAAGCCGTTCAATATTTCCCAAGGGAAAGAAGTTCCACCTTTTATTCTTACTTATCAAGATGCAGTAAATCTACAAGATGCGAAACAGGGCGTTAATCAAACGCCTCTTGGTAGTTTCAAAATGATGACTCGCACCACAGAGCAGTCAATCAATGAAGCGAAAATGACCCCAATTAGAAGTGCATACCGTGATATGTTCAACATGTTTGAGGTGCCGTTCAAGTTTGGTGGTGCATGGGATGAGATTGCCGATCAGGATGGGCTGCAAGTTGCAGTGATCAGTAGCGAGCTGAATGATAAGTTATTTGGTGGAGAAAACTCCGTCGGTAAGTCATTGCTCTTAGGGGACTTACAGTACCGAGTGGTTGGTGTTACCGACGATTGGTATCCCATCCCCAAGTTTTTTGATTACAGAACTCGTGCATTCAACAAACCTAGAGACGTTATTGTCCCATTTCAAACGCAAATCAATAACGAGTTGTGGACTGGCTCAGACGTGTCTTATCAGTGCTGGAAAGAACCCGCTGATGACTCATTTTCGGCAATTTTAGCATCTGAATGTGTGTGGGTTTCGTATTGGGTGGAATTAAGCTCCGCGTCAGAGCGTGATAATTACATGGACTTTTTGGTTAATTACTCGATGGAACAAAGAGAGTATGGTCGCTTTTTACGAGAGCCTTTACATCAGTTATTTAATGTGAAGGAGCAATTAATTGAAAGAAAAATTATCAAAGATGATGGCAATGTAGCAGTGTGGCTTGCATTTGCATTTCTTGCGGTTTGTCTGCTGAACTGTATGGCAATGATGGTCGCAAAGTTTCATGGTAAAGCAGGTGAAGTTGGGCTTCGTAGAGCGGTTGGGGCTTCTAAGCAAGATATTATCGCTCAGTTTACTGTTGAGACCTGTATTATTGGGCTCTTGGGCGGGATACTTGGGCTGCTACTTGCGCAAATTGGCTTGAGTGTCACTGCGCAATTATACAGTCATCTTTATGCTGAGATGCTTGAGATGACCGCAGGTATCGTCATCATGACGATTGTATTGGCTGTGGCGAGTGCTGTAACTTTTGGTTTGCTACCGACTTTACATGCGGCAAAAGTACAACCATCTAGTCAGCTAAAAAGCCTGTAGGAACATGACCATGAGAGATTTATTGCCAATTTTAAAAACCTTAAACAAAAATAAGGCTTCTCCGCTACTACTGATATTGCAAATTGCGCTGACATTTACAATTTTGGTTAATGCCATATATATGATGGTGCTTAAAGAACAAGAATTGGTGCAACCTACAGGGTTGGCCGAGAACCAGTTGTTCAGCTTTAGAACTAATTTTGAAGGTAGCGATGAAGAAAAAAATGCAGCTCTTGATACCGACCTTGCCGATATCCGTGCACTAGCCAGTGTTGAAAGTGCTAGTACGATAACCAGTTTGCCACTCATTAATTGGGGGCGTTCACTCAATGTCGCGTTGACGCCTGAAAAGGAAGCTCGGATTACTCATGCTGGCTATTATGGTTCTGACGACACCATTATAGATACGCTTGGACTAAGGGTGGTTGCAGGTAGAAACTTACAACATAACGATGTGGTGCATACGTATTTTGACGGCCATATGGAATCAGCCAGCGTGTTAATTTCGCAGGATTTGGCTCATAAAATCCGTCCTAACGATTGGCGCAGCGTTGTTGGAGAAACCATTTACGTTGCATTTGTGCCGCAGAAAGTGGTGGGAATAGTAGAGACAATGAAGTCACCTTGGCGGTTTTGGTACGCTTACGATATGACTGTAATAAGTTCGGTTAGAGAACATTATGAAGAAAGCATCATAGTAGTAAAAGCAAAGCCTGGCCAAAGAGCTGTGGCAATGGAAGAAGTTCAAGCCTTAATGCTTACAAAGCCTGGTCGTCAACTTGATGCCTTTAAATCCTTCGAGCAAATAAAAACGGAAAACTTACAAGCGGATTATGCGGTGAGCCAAACGCTAAAAGCGGTGATCGCAGCTCTGGCGTGCGTAACAATGCTGGGTATATTTGGGCAGGCAAGATACACCGTTTATAAACGTCGTAAGCAAATCGGTACTCGTCGTGCACTTGGGGCAACTCAGGCCGATATTCTACGTTACTTTATGATTGAGAATGCGGTGGTGTCTTTATTTGGCATTATACTGGGCATAATCATCGCAATCACTGCGAATATTTATTTGGTTAATTACTTTGGGCTCACCAGTGTACCCAGTGATTATTTGATTGCAGGTGCGGTAGTAATGTTGCTCGCAGGTCAGTTGGCGGTGACTTACCCTGCTATGGTTGCTGCAAGAGTGCCGCCAGCTATCGCAACTCGAACAGCATAGCTACACACTCCGCGCTTACCGCTGCTATTTCAAGCCCTCTGTTACTTTGCTAAAATGGCAAACGGAGGCTTGAAATTACTATGCTTAAAATCTCAAATAATGTCACTCTAGCAGAGTGGGAAATCGATATTTCCGCTATTCGCGCCCAAGGTGCGGGTGGACAAAACGTCAATAAAGTCTCCAGTGCCATTCATCTTAGGTTTGATATCAACCGCTCAACACTGCCTGATTTTTACAAAGCGCGCCTGCTTGCACTTAAAGACTCTAGAGTAACCAAAGAGGGTGTCATTGTGCTTAAAGCACAGAGCTTTCGTACTCAAGAGCAAAATAAGGAAGATGCCTTGGAGCGGCTAAAAACACTGATCCTAGAAGCCACTAAAGTTGAAAAAGCACGCAGAGCAACCAAGCCAACAAAAAGCTCGCACAAGAAACGTCTGAATCAAAAGACCAAACGTGGCCAAACCAAATCACTGAGGGGGTCAGTGAACTGGTAAAGTGCCTAATTAAATTTCATGTTACTTCTTTTTTCAATTCAAAGTACCTAAATAACCTGAGGTTTGGATAAGGAATGAGTTCTCTCATTGTTTTTAACTCACGTTAAATTATTTCCCTATCTAGCCGGG
The DNA here is from genome assembly GCF_041414765.1 of Pseudoalteromonas sp. DY56-GL79. Lineage (NCBI taxonomy): Bacteria > Pseudomonadati > Pseudomonadota > Gammaproteobacteria > Alteromonadales > Pseudoalteromonadaceae > Pseudoalteromonas > Pseudoalteromonas sp. DY56-GL79. The sequence goes on from NZ_JANHZS010000025.1 coordinate 31,785, forward strand.
GATAACTCCGCTCTCGTGTACTGTTACTGCTCTGGTACCTACATTCGGTAGGTAAGACGAATTTACACAGCGATAGCAGGCTATTGGATGTGAATTCAACGCAGTTAACGCTAAAGCTGGCTGCTAGAAAGGCATCAATTATCCGAAGCTCAGATTAAATGGCAAAGCTGGAGGCGATGAATAAAGCTGCAAGTTTAAGGAAGAATTCATCATAATGTTATAACTAAAACTCCTAAGCTTACGGCTATGATTACACTAAGATGAAATTTTTTAACTTTATCGTGAGGTATAGGTGTAATTGAACTTACCTCTAATTCCACTTTAAGAGCACATGAGCGTGCAATCGCTGCGAATTGTTCTAGTTGCTTTTGACCTGCAACAAGCGCTTGATGATTTCCAATACAGAAAACGAGATATGCTAAAACTATTGCGATAGCCTCTACATGTGTTGAACTCGATGGTATTTTACCACCTATAGCGAATCCACACATCGCTAACGTTACGACGCTAAAGTAGCCCCAAAGTTTGTCGACTTGAGAATATTGTATTTGGTAAATATTTATTGCTTCAAATGCATGTTTTAGGTCGCACATAGTAGGTTCCGAATAATGATAAAGCCTGTAAAGGTAGCATAGTTCATGAGGCTGTTATCTACTGTATTTTTTGTTCATAAAGCTCCAAGTCTGAACCACGAAAAATCATTTTATTTTCTCTAATTAGTTAAGCATTTGCGTTTTTAACCTATTTTAAGTGTGGGTTGTAACTAATTTTAATTCCTTATATTTCAAAGTTATAGTCTACACATCCAAATTTTTCACAAAAAGTGTTTGCTTTTTAGTCTGTAATGTTAAAAAGTAACAATGTCATCTTGGTTTTTTGTTAGTAAGTAACATGTGATGTGTTGGGGGCGTTTAGAGCACGTCGCTGTGTGGTAGGTTTTTGGGCTGTGGTGCTAGTGATGGCATTGCTGGCTTTTTCACTGGTTTTTAAAAAGAAGAAAGGAACAATAAAATGTCAAAACTAGTCACCGATATTGGTAAACATAACCCTAAACGAAGCAAACTGAGCCTTGCGGTTTCGTCTGTACTTTTTGGGCTTTCTCCACTTTGGGTTGCCGCTGAAACTGTGGGTCAGAATGACAGCGATGTCAAAGTCTCAGAACAGAATGAAGCGGTTGAAGTCATTGAAGTTCGCGGGATCCGAGGCAGTATCAATAGCGCTCAAAACATTAAGCGCTTCGCTGATACGGTCAAAGACGTAATTACGGCATCAGATATCGGGGCATTACCAGACAAATCGGTGACTGAAGCGCTACAGCGTGTGCCGGGTGTTACGATTGAGCGATTTGCATCATCCGATGACCCTAAACATTATGCCGATGAAGGTACCGGCGTGCTGGTTCGTGGCCTAGACAGGGTTCGCTCTGAGGTGAATGGCAGAGACGCTTTTAGTGCAAATCCGTCAGGCGGTTTGAGCTATGAAGACTTTCCTGCTGAATTGCTAGGCGCAGTGGAAGTGGTTAAAAACCAAACTGCGGATCTTATTTCAGGCGGTATATCCGGGACGGTAAACCTCATCACCCGCAAACCATTTGACTCTGATGAGAGGCTTATTTCGTTCAATGTAAAGGCCAACTATGGCGACTTTAGAGAAGAAGTGACGCCTTCGTTTTCAGCGTTGTTTTCCGACAGTTGGGAAACCAGCGCAGGTAAGTTCGGATTTTTAATTGCGGCTTCTTCATCAGAATATCAGACTCGAGGAGATGGTGTTGGCCTTGGCAATTTCCACTCTCGAGGCGATTCCTTTATTCCTACCTTGGATCAATGGGGTGGCATAACAGGCGTTGATCCGTCGTCGCCTGTAGATGGCCCCGCTTTACCAGGGCAACCAGCTGGCAGTGTATGGCATGTGCCTGTTGCTATCCATATGAGCACAGCAACTAATGACCGTGAACGTACCGGCTTAACCTCTTCACTGCAGTGGGCAAATGCCGATGAGACCATAGTTGCGACATTAGAGCACATTCGCTCAGAAGCGTCTCTTGAGTGGAACGAGCGCCAAATAGGACAAGCAGCTCAAGGCTTTAAAGGTTTTATGGGGTCTTCACAAAATTGGACTGAAAGTACGGAAAGTGGCCATCCACTAACTACAGATGATGGTTTTGTGACTTCCGGTATCGCTCTTGGCGTGAGCCCAGAAACACCGTTCTTTTATCGTAGCCGCTGGAATTACAACGAAAATACCGTGAAGGACACTTCATTTAAGCTAACGTTAAAACCAATAGATAGGTTGACTGTCGATTTTGATTACCAGCGGATCGACTCCGACAAAGAGGTGCAAAACTACAGTATGTCGGGTCAAACACGGGGAAACCATGTCCATGTTGTCTCGCCTTATTTCCTCGATATGCGTGGCTCAAGGCCGACAGTAGAGTTTCTCAGTGACAATATTCTAACGGCAGGTTGGTCACCCAATGAAGATTGGAATGGACCTGTGCCTAACCTGTTTTTGGGCAGCGGTATGGAGCAGGTTGAGCGCAATACCGCAGAATCAGACAGCGTTAAACTGGATTTTAAGTATGAGCTAGACGGCCATTTCACGAGTGTTAGTTCCGGTTTTTATATGTCAGATAAAGACCTAACCGTACGAGATACGGCTTACGAGGGTTGGTCTGCAATTGGCACCCCATGGATCCAAGATGACCGAAATGCCGCCGCGGCGGTAAATCGTCCAGAATTATTTGAGCGCGTTGATTTTTCAGATTATTACAATGGTCAAGTGTTACAGGGGCCGGTCAATAACTTTTTGTTCCCAAGTATGGAATTGGTGAAAAACTACGCCGAGTCTTTGCGCCAAGGTTGTCGTGATGGTTGGCACAATGCTACCAACAGTGCGGCAAACAACGGCACATGCTCTGGCACTTATGTACCTTATGAAGACAAACCCAATCGCGTTGAAGGCCCATTCGCTGCGCATAATATAAGTTCGACTAACGAGAAGCGTACTGAATTTTACATTCGCGGTGATTTTGACTTCGAGTTTCAAGACATTCCTGTGGTGGGCAACGTTGGTCTGCGCTACGTAAACTATCAACTTGAGTCTACGGGCGCTTTGGTGCAACCCGCTCTCATCAAACGTGGTGAAGAGGGGACATCACTCAATAATGTGATGCAGCAGGCAGAATATAAGCGATATTACGACATTGCAGGGGGAGAGTCCGAACTCAGTACCGTTGATGGCACAGATTACACTACTTTGCTTCCGAGCTTGAATTTGAGTTTTGGTGTATCAGAAGATGTAGTGGTGCGATTTGGTGCATCAAAAGCGCTTTATTACCCAAGCTTAGTTGATGCCAGAAATATCAGTATTCTTAACTTGGATTATACTCGCGTGCTAAAAACTCCCGGCGCTGATTACGACGAGGCAACTAACCCCGTTGTTGGGCTAGACGATATCAGTCTAACGGCGCTTTCTGGGAATCCTTATTTAGAGCCTGAAGAAGCAATCAATACTGATTTAACTACCGAATGGTATTTCGCGTCCGCAGGTTATGTGACGGTAGGGCTATTCCACAAAAAGCTAGATAATATAATCCGTAGCCGCGCCTTTGATCTTGATGTGTCTTATGGCGGCGAAGATTATGATGTCTCGGCTTATGGCCCTGCTAACACGGGCTCTGGTACCATTCGTGGGATGGAGTTTTCCTACTCACAATTCTACGACATGTTACCGGGTGCATGGAGCGGTTTAGGTTTGCAACTTAACTTTACCTATATCGATCAAGATGGACTTGAAGATCCAAATGAAGTCTCTAAAGGCACGCTTGGTTTCGATGAAAATGGTAACCCGCTAACCGATAATCGTAATACCTTCCGAGTATTTGGAGGTTTGCCGCTACAAGGTTACTCTGACCAAAACTTTAATGTCATTGGTATGTATGAGTACGAGGATATTTCTTTTCGCCTTGCATACACTTGGCGCTCTGAGTATTTGCTCACACTTAGGGAATCTGAAGAGTATGTCCCCGCCTATGCAGAGGCTTCAGGTATGATGGATGCAAGCTTGTATTACACCATCAACGACCATTGGAAAGTGGGTTTTGAAGCCAGCAATTTATTGGATACGGAAACCAAAACCAAGTATCAGATGGACCAAGCTGGGACAAAAACGCAGGCACTCAACTTTACCACGGATAGACGTTTTGCATTGAGCGTCCGTGCGACTTTCTGATGTCAGCAAAGGCCAAGTGCAGCTTGGCCTGATACCAATCGCAGTGAGTCAATGTGCTATTTTGACGTGGGGAATTAATGTTTAAACTCAAGGATTTGAATATACGATGGCAATATTAGCGAAAGGCACTGGCGACCCACTGCAACTAGAAGATGGCGGCTGGGATATTCTCGCAGAGCAGGTAAGTTTGCCAGTTGCAGTGATAAAGCAAGACGCCATCAGCCACAACGCGAATTGGATGGCGAATTTTGCAAAGGAAAGCCAAGTGTTATTGGCACCCCACGGCAAGACGACGATGTCACCAGCGCTATTTAAACTACAGCTTGAACATGGCGCATGGGCCGTCACGGTAGCGACCGTGCCACAAGTATCCGTAGCCATTTTCGCGGGCGCAAAACGCGTGATCTTAGCGAATCAACTTGTTGGCGAATATCATCTGAAGCAAGTTGCTAGCATGCTTATTGATACTGACGTTGAGCTCTATTGTTTTGTTGACTCTATTGCAAATGCGCATGCTTTAGGCACATTTTTTACCCGGCATTCGCTGCGTATTTCCATTTTTCTCGAGGTGGGGGTTGAAGGCGGTCGCGCTGGTTGGCGCAATCTTGCAACGTTAGTGCAGCTAGTCAATGTATGCCAACAGTATGCTAGCTTAGAGGTAGCAGGCATTGGATTTTATGAGGGCGTGATCCACGCTGATAATGCCGAGCAAAGGATCGCCACATTTGTTAGCTCAGTAATAAAAACCGCGGCAGACTTACTACAAAAAGACGCATTTTCAAAGACCTTACCTATTATCACGGGGGCGGGTTCCGCTTGGTACGATGTTGTGACAAAGGAACTAAACAAAAGTGAACAGGCTCAGCAATTTCGTTTTGTGATCCGTCCCGGCTGCTACCTTATTCACGATACCGGGATCTATCAGGATGCGCAGCAAGCGGTGTTATCACGGAGCAACCTCGCATGCGATTTGGGGGAAAGCTTAGTGTCGAGCTTAAGCATATGGGCTTACGTGCTTTCGACTCCAGAGCCGGGCGTCGCGATAGTTGGTATGGGTAAAAGGGATGTCGCATTTGATGCTGGCATGCCCACACCAGAGCTGATTTACTCTCCGCTGTCAAAGCAGCTGTGCTCATTAGGCAGCGCGGTAAAGGTCGAAACAATCATGGATCAACATGCTATGGTAAGTATTGCATCTGGGTGCGAGGTACAGGTTGGCGATATGATCTGCTTTTCGACTTCTCATCCTTGCCTGACCTTTGATAAGTGGCGACAAATTGGTGTTGTCGAGCAAGATTGGGTGATCACCCAAACCATTTCTACCTATTTTTAATTGAGGCGAAGCTGTGGACATTATTAGCAAAATTAAGGAAGGTTTGGGGCATTTTAGCCCAGCGGAAGAAAAAGTCGCTCGGCTTATTTTGGCCGAGCTTAACTTTGCTGCAAGCGCATCTATTAGCGAGCTAGCTGAAAAAGCACAGGTCAGTCACGCCAGCATTACGCGGTTAGCGCGTAGCTTAGGCTGCACCAATGTACGTGACCTTAAGTTTCAGCTAACACAATCAGCCGCAATTGGTGAGCGTTTTACAAATCCTGAGCCAATTGAAAAAGAAAAGATTTCTCATGTTTATACCTCTATTCAGGAGATCCTCACGCTCAATGCGGGATTAATCGATGAAGCGGTTGTGGAGCAGGCGAGTGAAGTGATTTGTGCCACACGTCATTGCTTAATTTTTGGGGTTGGTGGTGGTAGCAGCCTGATGGCACAAGAATGTCAAAATCGCTTATTTCGCTTGGACGTACTTAGTAATGCTCACTCCGATCCCATGATGATGCGCATGGTTGCCGCAACGGTGAATAAAGGGGATGTGGTGATTTGTCTCTCGCTTAGTGGTGTTTCTCCTGATGTGAAAGCGGCGGCGCTTATCGCCAAAGAGTATGGTGCAGAGGTTATTGCTATTTGCCCAGTGAGCGACTTGGCGGACATTGCCGATCACCACTTACCCATCAAAACTCAAGAAAGTGATTACATCTTTAAGCCCAGCGCTGCGCGCTATGCCATGATGGCTGCAGTGGATATCTTGTCGAGCGAAGTCGCCATGCGTAATCAAAAGCGCTCAAGAGAAAAGCTCAGACGGCTTAAAACCCAGTTAGATCAGCATCGAGATAAAAACAGCAATATGCCACCTGCCGATAAACGCTTTCCTTTGGGGGATTAATGCTGAGCTCATCTCTTTATGTTGATACCCTCATTCAAGGCGCGACGGTGTATTTTGAACCAGGCTCTGAAGCGCAAGTGGTGGATGTTGCGATTAGCAAAGACAAAATTGTTGCGCTTGGCAACTGCAACCACTTGCAAGCACAGCAATGCATCGATGCCACGGGCTTAGTGCTCGCGCCGGGTTTTATTGACGTACACACCCATGATGATCTTGAAGTGCTGCGAGGCCCACATATGCTGAGCAAAGTGAGCCAAGGTGTCACCACCGTCATTGCCGGTAATTGTGGCATTAGCGCAGTGCCTTATTGTACAAATCAAGCGCCGCTCGACCCCATTAACTTACTCGGGGAGCAATTAGAATTCGCCTATCGTGAACTACAGGATTATCAACATGCCTTTAGTAACGCCGCTCCGAGTGTGAATTTAGCCATGTTAGTTGGTCATACAACGCTCAGAGCGCAGGTCATGACGGATTTATCTCAAGCCGCCAATGCGCAAGAACTTGAACAGATGAAAACCTTGCTGCATCAAGCGATGGCGCAGGGGGCGATAGGATTTAGTACTGGTCTTGCTTATTACAATGCTAAGGGGGCAAATCAAGCTGAAGTGAATGCGTTGGCCGAGGTTGTTACACCATTTGATGGTATCTATACCACGCATTTGCGCACGGAATTTCAAGGAGTCATCCGAGCCATGGACGAAGCCTTTGCAACGGCAGAGCATGCCAAACTGCCGCTGGTTATTTCACATATAAAATGCGCAGGTAGAGAGAATTGGGGCAGAGCGCCTGAGGTATTAGCGCATTTTGAACAGCATAGGCAAACACATCCAGTGAGCTGTGATTGCTACCCTTACGCCGCGAGTTCAAGCACCTTAGATCTTAATCAAGTGACGGAGGAGACGGATATTTTTATTACTTGGTCGGAGTCTCATCCAGAACTTGCACAACAAAGCTTGGCAGACATTGCCACGCAATGGCAAGTGCCTCAGCTCGAAGCGGCAAAGCGCTTGCAGCCAGCTGGTGCTGTGTATCACTGTATGCTGGAAGATGATGTGCAGCGGTTTTTAAGTTATGAACACAGCATGGTAGGGTCTGATGGTTTGCCGTGCGATCCGCATCCGCATCCGAGACTGTGGGGGACATTTCCGCGGGTGCTTGGACATTATTGTAGAGAACAACAATCGCTGCCGTTGGCATTGGCTATCTACAAAATGACAGCGTTGCCAGCAGCGCGCTTTAAGCTGCGGCAACGTGGCAATATTCAAATTGGTTACTTTGCCGATCTGGTGTTATTCGACCCCAGCCGGGTGTTAGACCAAGCAAGTTACAGTAATCCAAAACAACTTGCCTCAGGCATTGTCAAGGTTTGGGTGAATGGCAAGCTCAGCTATGTTGAAGGCGCGAATGCAGACACTATTGTCGATTTCGGCCGAGCAGGACGATTTTTAACGCGTCAAAACTAATAAAAATCAAAATCATCAAGAGGTTAACATGACAATAAGAAGAATAGGTGCTGAGGGCGGCACGGGCACTGGTGGACAACACTTACCCTTTGCGCGAGCAGTTGAAGCTGGCGGTTGGTTAAAGGTCTCGGGGCAAACGCCAATGCGAGATGGTGAAGTGGTTGAGGGCGGCATTGTTGAGCAGTCGCGTCTGGCCATTGAAAATTGCATCGCGATTATGACCGAGGCGGGTTATAGCCTTGAGCATGTTACGCATGTCTCTGTGGTATTAACTGACGCAAGATATTTTCAGTCCTTTAATAAGGTTTTTGCAGAGTATTTTTCAGCGCATCCTCCTGCGCGAATTTGTATGGTGGCCGACTTAGTCGTGGACTGTAAAGTTGAGGTTGATGTCACCTGTTACAAAGGCGAATAGACGTTATACGAACAACAATGTTCACAGGAGGAGAGGCATGACGGATAGTCAGCAAGTGTATTTGCTTATTTTTCTGTTGTATTTGTCTGCCATGATATTGGTGAGTTGGCTGGCATCTCGGTGGCAACGGTCAAATTGCGACTATTTATTAGCTGGGCGAAAAGTACCGCTGATGCTGACGCTAGGCACCACCGTTGCCACTATGGTCGGCACCGGCTCGTCGATGGGAGCGGTCGGCTTTGCCTATCAACACGGTTGGGCGGGCACGCTTTATGGCATTGGCGGCGCGCTGGGTATTTTATTGCTGGCTTGGTTGTTTGCGCCGGTTAGGGCTGAGCGCTTCGCGACAATGAGCGAAGAGTTAGCGAGCTATGTAGGCAATCATCAAGTCGTTAAAAAGCTCTTAGCAATATTGATTTACGCGGCAAGTGTCGGCTGGCTTGGCGCACATTTGATTGGCGGGGGCATGTATTTAGCTTGGCTCACTGGGTTAGATGAGATCAGTGCAAAACTGATTATTGGACTGGGGCTTGCGGTATACGTAACCTTAGGTGGATATTCGGCGGTAGTCTGGACGGATGCTATTCAGGCCGTTATTTTGTTTTCGGGCTTTTTGTTGATGACCTACTTTGTAGTCGAGGTGGTCGGTGGTTGGCAAATACTAACCAGTGCTTCGGTTGCAGCGGGAGCTGGGCTCTTTTCATATCATAATATTGGTTTGTTGCCTGCTATTTCAATGGTGCTGGCAGTGCTGGTGGGCGTATTGGCAACACCATCGTTTAGGCAGCGGATCTACTCCGCCAAAAGCATAAGCAGTATTCGTATGTCGTTTATTATCTCGGGATTACTTTATTTAGGGTTTTCATGTATTCCTGCGGTGATTGGTATCGGTGCTTATGTAGTTAACTCGAGTTTAGATAACCCTTCATTCGCTTTTCCCTATTTGGCGTTAACGGCGATGCCGGTGTTGATTGGTGGCTTTATTTTATTGGCGGGTATTTCCGCAACGCTTTCTAGTGCCAGCTCCGACGCCATTGCTGGAGTGAGTGTGTTGGTTGCTGATATTTATCTGACTTGGTGTAAGGGAAATATTGCGCCACACAATCCGCTTTTGGTCTCTCGTATTGCCATGTTGACTACCGTATCGCTGGCATTATTTATGGCGGTGTTGTCGAGCGACATTATTAGCTATATCACCAAAATGATTTCCGTTGTATTAGCGGGGCTTTGTGTGATGGGGTTATTGGGGCGCTTTTGGCAAGGTTATACTTGGCAAGGCAGTTTAGTCACCTTGATGGCAGGTTCCTTTGCTGCCCTACTCGTTGGTATGCACGACGATTGGCTGGCTTATTTTGGTAACCCGATTATTCCTGCGCTGCTCAGTGCTTTGGTGTTTGGCGTATTGACGAGTGTGGTGACAAAGTGCAATGAAACCGCATCGTCCGAAAAAACGGAAGTGGCATCATGAAAAGCGCAATAAAACAGTTGGCGTGCTTTGGTGAGTGCATGGTGGAGCATAGAGCAGACGGGACTAGCTCGTTTGGCGGTGATACTTTTAACACGGCTTGGTACTTGGCTCAGTTACTCAAGCAAAGTAACGATAACCACATAGCAGTTAGTTTTGCCAGCGCCATTGGTACGGACAAGGCCAGTACAAACTTGCTTGATATGCTGTCAAACTCGAACGTCAGGCAAGACTATATTGTGCTTGAACCACATAGCGCACTTGGCGAGTACTGGATTACGCTCGATGAGAATGGTGAGCGACGCTTTACCTTTGCACGTGAGCACAGCCCCGTAAGGCAGTATTTTAACCGTGATGAAACCTTAACTCAGGCACTTCACAACAAGCTTATTGATGCCATTTATCTCTCTGGAATAAGCCTTGCTATCCTATGTGCGTCGCAGAGAAAGCACTTATTTGAGGCATTAGCTGCGTTTAAAAAGCGAGGTGGACTCATCTTTTTTGATAACAACTATCGTCAAGCCCTTTGGTGTAGCGATAACCCAGAATTGAGTTATCAGGCTGTAATGGCGCTGGCGGACATCGCATTTTTAACCGACGAGGACGAATATGCAGTGTATGGCACCGCAAATGTGGACGAAATAATCGCAGAGCATCAACAGCAAAGCTCACAACTTTTAGTTATTCGCCAAGGCGCTCAGCCATGCGTGCTCGTGTCACCTGATAATTATTCACCCATTTATATCGCGGCGCAAAACATAGCGCCGCAGCTTATCTTAGATACCTGTGGTGCAGGAGATGCATTTGCGGCAGGGTTTTTAGCGCATTGGCTGAAAGGTTGTGATTTGCAAACGGCTGCTTGCTTTGCACACCAAGTTGCCGCCGAGGTGATCCAGCATCACGGCGCGATTATATCCGCCGATTTTCTGCCAAAGCTTGTTACTCAGGAATAGTGCCATTATGAGAATGTACTTTAGTCTTTTTTTATTCATCGTGTTGTTGCCGATTTTAGCTGCAAAGGCCACGCCACTGTCGCTTATGCCTATGCCACAACATGTGAGTATGGCCGAGGGCTCGCTGGTGTTTGATAACGAAATCAAGGTTTCGATGCACGGCTTTAGTGCGCAAAGGCAGGCTTTTCTGCTCGCCAGAACGCAGCAATACATTGAGCGCATTACTGGAAAACCTATCCCTTTACGGGTAGTAAAAGATGGCAAAGCGGACTTAATCATTCGCGTGGAAAATATCGAAACCGAGTTACAGTTTCCTCAGCTGAATATGCCAGAAGACTACCAGCTTCAAATTGAAAAGGGTGGAATAGTGCTTAGCGCAACCTCCGTTTTCGGCGCGCAGCATGGTCTTGCTAGCCTATTACAACTAGCTCAGAGCAAAGTCTTGGGTCAGTTAACATTCCCTTACACGGCTATCAGCGATAGTCCCCGTTTCCCTTGGCGTGGGCTACTTATTGATAGTGTTCGCCACTTTATGCCAATCGCGACAATAAAGCGCCAACTCGATGGTATGGCCGCGGCAAAGCTAAACGTTTTGCACTGGCACTTAACTGATGACCAAGGCTGGCGAATGGAAAGTAAGGTGTTTCCTAAGCTGACTCAACTGGCCTCAGACGGATTGTATTATCGTCAATCAGAAGTGAAAGAAGTGATTGAGTATGCAAGCCTTTTAGGGATCCGCGTGGTGCCTGAATTTGGTATGCCGGGGCATGCAAGCGCGATTGCCGTCGCTTACCCAGAGCTGATGACTAAAGCGCAACCTCATAAGATGGAGCGCCATTGGGGAGTATTTAAGCCACTGCTCAATATCGCAAGTCCTGATGTGTACACCTTTATCGACGATTTACTGGCTGAGATGACGAGTTTATTTCCAGATGGCTACCTGCATATTGGTGGTGACGAGGTAGAGCCTGAGCATTGGTTGGCAAACTCTGAAATACAGGAACTAATGGCAAAACATGCGTTGAAAGACGGTCATGACCTGCAAAATTACTTTAATACTCGTGTACAAAAGATTATCGCTAAGCACCGACGTGTGATGATGGGGTGGGATGAAATTTTTCATCCGGCGTTGCCTACGGATACTGTCGTGCAGTCTTGGCGTGGTCATGATTCGTTAAATGCAATTGCAGAAGCAGGTTATCAAGGCATTTTATCAACCGGGTTTTATATTGATCAGCCGCAGTATTCATCATTTCATTACCGTAACGACCCACATCCGGTGCTACCGACAGTGGATCTCACTCAACCGCGAGTATTAAGTTTAGCCTTTACGATCCCACGCCTAAAAGGTAGCGCAGTCAAAGGGGAGCTTGTGGTGTTGGGTGAACAAGTACTTATAAAGCTAAATAACAACCGCCATCAGCTAGCACAAACAGATAGGCCAATTACTAGCAAGACTCAGCAATTTACCGCTACCATGGATAGTTGGATGGGACCGTTACAGTTTGAGTTTGATACAGCGCAGCAACAAGGCGCGGCAATGATTGGTAATAGCCGTTATCCGCTCACACTTGAGGCGCTTGAAAAACCACAACCAGTCAAGGTTTCAACACCGTTAAGCCAAGAAAATGGTGCACGTATTTTAGGGGGCGAGGCGACCATTTGGAGCGAAATGGTCACCGAACATAATCTTGATGTCAGAATATGGCCGCGACTTTTTGTGATTGCTGAGCGTTTATGGTCCGCTAAAACGCTTACGGATAGCAAGCAGATGTACGCGCGATTGGATCATATGAGCGATTTTGCACATAACGTGATTGGCTTAGGTCATAAAACGCAGCAACAAGTGGGTTTTAATAGGCTTATCAGCACAACCTTGGATGAGCCAAAGCGTAAGGCTACGCTTGCATTACTCACTCATCTTGCTGAGCTTGTAGAGCCAAGTCACTATTACACGCGTCACCATATTAAGTTCTTAAACGACGAGTATCACCAGTTTGCAGCGCTTGATAAATTTGTCGACTATGTTGCGGTTGAAAGCCGTCAGGTGAGGCTGCTTGAGGAGCGAGTCGCAAGCTATATCGCTGGTGATAACACTGCCTTAGCGCACATTGGCGCGATATTGCAACGCTGGCAAGCGGTGCTTGAGGCGTTAACACTGTTACAGCAAAGTCCAAAACTTACAGAAGCACACTCAACGGCGTTAAAGGTGACGCAGTTTATTGCATTGAGTCAGCAAGTACTTGAAGTTTGTAAAGGGGCTTTACAAGTTCCGCACCTCGATAGCCAACTGCTAGCGCTGCAAAATTTAACGGATGAAGTGGTCATAACAGGAATATATCCAGTTCGAGCGCTTTTCCTTCATTGTAAATAGGAAACTCATGAGAAAGGTCATACTCAGTTTATTTTTGCTACAGAGCAGTGGTTATGTAGCTGCCAACACGGTTGTAGATACACAAGATTGGATAACGGATGGTGTTTTCACGCAAGGTATTGAGGGACCTGCGGTGGACGATGCAGGCGTGTTATACGCGGTTAACCATCAGCAGCAAGGCACTATTGGTAAAGTGACTGCACAAGGTAAAACCGAAACCCTGCTGACGTTAAAAAATGGCTCTATTGGTAACGGTATTCGCTTTGATATGCAAGGAAATATGTATATAGCCGATTACGTCAATCATAATGTGCTTAAAGTCACCAAATCGGCACTTGCACAAGGTGGTGATTTGTCACAATCCGTGACGGTGTTTGCTCACGATAATCGCATGGATCAGCCTAATGACCTTGCGATAATGGATAACGGAATTCTTTTCGCCAGCGATCCTAATTGGCAAGCTAGCAGCGGTAACCTTTGGCGTATAAATACAAGTGGAGAGGTAACCCTATTGGAAGCGGATATGGGCACCACCAATGGCATAGAAGTTAGCCCTGACAATAAAACGCTTTATGTGAATGAAAGCGTGCAACGTAAAGTATGGCGCTATGAGCTAGATGAACAAGGCAATATTAGTAACAAACAATTATTTATCTCGTTTACCGATTTTGGCTTAGATGGCATGCGCACGGACAACCAAGGCAATCTTTATATCGCCCGTTATGGCGCTGGTGTGGTCGCTGTGGTTTCACCTCAGGGCAAGCTAATTAAAGAAATTAAGCTTAAAGGCAAGTACCCGACCAACGTGGCTTTTGGCGGAGAGGAGGGTAAACGCTTATTTATTACCTTGCAAAAACGCGGCGCTATCGAGATGGCTGAGGTGGAGTTTGCAGGACGAGAAAAATAGTTCGGCTCAGTGTAAATTAGCCATCAGCAATTAAAGATAGGTAACTGGCAGCTCTAAGCTGAGCTGCCACATCTAACACGTTGCTAAATCTGCTTAGTCGACTTTCCTGCAAAATAAGCTTCTTTTAGCCGGGTAATGACCTCGGTGCTTACCCAATAAATGTTTGATACATTACCGGGTTCATTATATCTGCCAAAAAACAGGTATTTACCATCGGGTGTAATTCTTGGGACGGTTTCTGAATACGGGGTATTGACCCCTTCACCTAAATTTATAGGGCTCGACCAAGTGCCATCCTGCTCCTTAAAATAGACATATAGATCGTTATCTTTTCGACTTTTATCGCCTCTGTGACGACTATTAACCAATAGGTAATCGTTAGCGGGCGAAATAAAACCATGAAATCCAAACTCAATATCAATGGCTTTGGGAGTCGTAAGCGCGCCGTTTTTATTTTCAGCGGTATACATTTTGCGTTCTGACATATTTGAAAAAACAGTGTCGCCATTTGCGCTTTGGTTGAAGTCTGAAAACTTTCCCGTATTTATTGCTGAATCGAACCTTTTAGCCTCACTCCAGCCACCTTTGCTACGAGTAACGTACCAAATTCCGGACGCTTTGGGATCATCTGAACGCGCGGTAAAGTAAATCCGGTTGTCGTTCAGGCTTACATGGGGGACCAGTTCATAACTCATTCTTCCATCAGTAAAATTTGCTGCTTGAGGTTGAGTCCATTGTGCATTTTCCATCTTTGAGTACATGATCTGTGGGCTTGAATCCACATTTTCTTGCTCTTCAAAGGCAGTGAAATACACTTCTGTAAGGTCGGGAGAGAACGACACGCCGAATTCATAACGGCCGTCAATCGAGATGATATCGGGGGCAAAAAGCTGCGCGGTTAACCCCGGCGGTGTCTGGCCGAGCCAAGGTCCTTTTAGCGTTGGAAAGGCTTCGTTAGCATGGACATGATTGATGAGCATGACGGCTGCAAAAAGTAAGGGGGTGGCGGGTTTTATAATATTCATGCTGTTTTCCTTAAGCGCTAGATAAACCTGCTTACAGTAGCAGGGGGTAAGCGATCTACATTATTCTTTTGAACAGAGAACACTGTATCATCTTTGAACTAACTCCGTGTCTAACCTAGTGTAAAAAATAGCTAAGTTGGTTTAAGGACCTCAGAGCTTTTTTGTAATGGTTATAACAGTCATTGTGTTTGTCGTTAGATTATTGCATTTTCAACCATAAACTATCTAAGTCTAGCATCAGTGCACCAGACTTTTTGCTAGATTTTCAATCAGTAAGAGTTGTTTTGCTATGTCTTCTGCCCAGCTGGGAGCGTACTCTTTTTGCAGCTTTTTTGGGTTAAATAAGTTGGCGCCATAGTCAAGAGAGAGCAGTATATCGCTACCTTCAATAAACATTTGGGCTTTTACTTCGGGGATTTTTAAACCTTTTGGTAGATTACCGGATGAAAAGAACGTTTTGACTTGCGATAATTTCGCCATATATTCTGGCGTGAGTACTTCGCGACAGGTTTCTTCATCTTTAGCATAGACTTGATACTCTTTTTCAAAGTCTCTTTGTTCAAATTTAACTCGCTGTAATCCTTTTAGAGATTGACGTCGATTTATCAGCATATTCCAAAGCCCCGCATCTTGTAACACCACGATTGGATTATCTATAGGTTCAGGCATACTCAGTTTTATAACTGCACCATTAAACAAACGTTTACTGTCATTATTCTGATGATGTGTGCGTATATGTACTTCAGTAAAGTAAAAATGAATGCCATTTACTTCGCCGTTAAATCCATCTTCAGCTACAGCTCGTCCTCCTTTGGTTAATATACCTGCACTAATAGCTTCCTCGCAGATAAGTAAATTACCGCCGGCTGAATACTCTAAGTTAAGCGCCGAAGCAATTGGCACCATCATGTAAGCTCTAGTTAACACACCCTTAGTGAAAGACTTAAGAGAGTGTTTTAACAAAAAGTAGATAGGAATTATTGAGATTAAGAGAAAAGGCGCAAGAAATAGTAACGGGATTGCAATACCAATTGCCCACCACTTATAGCGTTTAAGCGGCTTCAATTTATTGTCAAGATCGCTATCAAAACTGGATGTGGTTTTATCTAAATTGTAATAGGCCTCTTTTAATTGCATCTCAACACCAGCTAGGCGTGGATCAATATGATGGAGAGACCTTTGATCTAATAAAGCCATAAACTTTCCTTGTAAGTCATGTTTAAATACAACTGGTATAAAAATTTTACTCAAATAAAATGGTAAAGGTAAAATCTTTGTTTTATGCGGTATCCACCGCTATACATACTTCTAGATAAACTACTTTGCCAGTGGCAAAGTCAGAGTGAACTTAGCGCCGCCAAGTTCGGAGAACCCAACATGGCAACTGCCGCGATGCCAAGTGGCGATTTTACGCACGATAGCCAACCCAAGGCCATAACCACCGTTATCTTTGCTGCGACTTTCATCTAAGCGTGAGAAGGGAATAAAAACCGACTCCCACTGAGATTTAGGAATTCCATCACCGTCATCCTCAATATGGATATAGGCATTGCTTTTGTCACACTCAATATTAATCGCTATGGTTGAGCGACCATATTTATCAGCGTTTTGTACAATATTTTGCAAAGCCCGAGAAAGATAATGTAGGTTGCCAGAGATGATGACTGTATTACTCATTTTCTTGAACGTTATTTTTTTAACGGTAAGCTTATTGAGTTTGCTTATCTGATCGCTGACAAGTTCACAAAGGTCAATTGGCGTTATCTCAAGTTTCTCTACTTCAAATTCAAGCCGTGCGTAAGCTAGCATTTCATCAATCATTGCCTCCATTTCGACCACATCGTCCGCCATATCACTTGCTTGCTCACGACTTTGCTCCGGCAGCATAGCTAAAGCAAATTTAAGTCGAGCAAGTGGAGTGCGCAGGTCGTGAGAAACCGCATTAACGAGTAGTTTTTGGTTTTCAATGAGCCTTGCAACTTGAGATGCTAAGTCGCGGATCTGCTCGGTTAAATTTGAAATGGCAGAAAATCGGGAATGTCGGGTCGCTTTAGGTAGTTGACCTTGAGTGAGGTTTTCGGTGATATATCTCAGTTGCAATAAATCAAGCCACAAGGGTCTTATCCACAGCATCAGTAAAAACGCGAGCACGGCATAAGAAAGCAACTTGATGATCCATTGTTTGTTGGCAGCAGAAGCCGCCGGTGCTAATGGCCCTAATTGCAGCAGCAACGTTGAATCAGGTACTTTGAAAGTCAGCCAAGCGCGGCCTTCATCGTCAAAACTCGTTAAAATACCTCCTTGTATTAATGTACCAGCTTGCTCAGGCAGCCAAGCGACATCGTCCATGTCGAGTACTTTCACGGTTTCTGACTCTCGGGGTAACTTGTTTGGGGAAATAGTGGATTTGAGTGTGTTGGCAACCGCTTTTGCGTGTCGCAATTCATCGGGCGCGGAGTGCACCCAATGAGACCAAATCGCTTCGCTTACTTGATTGATAACGACAATACTGGTAAACACAGCCAAATAGAGGCTGAGTAATAGTTTTAGCACAAATACACTAGCCCCAAGCAGATTTAGAGCAGAGGTAGCCTTTACCCCACACGGTAATAAGCCTCGCGGGTTGCTCTAGATTGTCGCCAAGCTTTTTACGCAAACGGCTAATACGTACGTCAACGCTTCTATCTAATCCGTCATATTCGCGGCCAACAACATGTTTATAGATATAGTCTCGACTCAGCGTTTCGCCCGCATGGCCTGCCAATGTCTTTAGTAAATCAAATTCATAACTTGTGAGCTCAACCTCATCTCCAGCCAAATAGACCTTACGGTCCGATTTATCTATCTGTAATTCGCCTAAGGTAATGGAGTCAGACTGAACTTCATCATTTTGTGTACGTCTTAATAGCGCATTCAAACGGGCAAGTAGTACGTATGGCTCAACAGGCTTGATAATGTAATCATCAGCACCGATTTCAAGCCCTTTTACATGGTCGAAGTCGCTGTCTTTGGCGGTAAGAAATAAAACCGGCCCTTTAAACTCACCGCGCGCAGCTTTGCAAATAGAAAAACCATCAAGTCCCGGTAGCATAATATCTAAAATGAGAATGTCGGGTTTTTCTGCTTCAATGGCTTTGATTGCGTTAATACCATTGTGTAATTGAACGACTTCAAAGCCATTATGGATTAAGAACTTTGCGGTTAACTCCGCTAGTTTTACATCATCTTCGACAAGTAATACCTTGGCCATTAAAACACACTCCAATCGCTTCTGAGTTTGCGTCTATATTGTTGGTTGACGCTTGTGTGTACTTCAATATTTTGTTTTGCAACAACGTTATTTTTAGCATCTTTTAGGGTAAAGAGCATGGACTTTGAGAGTTGGATAATTTGTGTTGATTTTGCCTCCTTGGCCTGCTCCCAGCATTGTAATTTTTGTTTTTCCTGAAATAAACATAAGTTCATTTTTGAGGGCGATTGCCAAGCAATTTTTGCCGTCATTTCGCAGCGTTGCCCCGCTTGTTTCACCATACAGGTAATCGGTTTTATTTCTAATTTAATGCCACTGTTGGGTTTGGTTAAAGCTTTACTTGGTGCGCTGAAAATTATAATTATGATTAAGTACAGCCTAAAATTCATATTTTCCCCCGACAAAGACCGTCGCGGTATAGCTATCCTCGACTATCGGGCTATCTGTCATTGTGCTATCAAGCTGCTGATATTTTGCGTTAAATTTAAAGGTCCAAGACTCACTTACGGGATAAGAGTAAGCAAAGCTAACATAAGGCTGGAAGCTTGAGCTGCCTTTATACCATAGCTCACTATTCGGTGTATCTGCTTTGTCTATGCCGTAGTAATAGTCCACCAGTTGTCGACTTTTCCATTTTAGCCCCGCTTTAATAAACACATAAGTGTTAGGTGAACTATCGAATCTAAAACGATAGCTAACTCCAACATCAGCATTGTAACCTTGATAAGTGTTGGTGATATCAGTGAGCCATGATGCGCTGATTTTTACGCTATCACTCATTATCCAGTGGGCTAAAACGCCGCCATCTATGGCCCATTTTCTCGACTCGATTTCATCCAAAGAGATAGCGGTTTGCTCTGCGGCAAATTCACCGCCAGGCAGCTCATTGCTGGCATCAAACCCCATTTTTTGCACGAATATATTACTTGGGTGAAATTTCTCGAAATAAGCCTGCTCGGTATTAAATGTGCCGATCAAGCTAAGATCAAATTTATCAGTGTAGTGAAAGGTATAGCCCAAAGTCCCATTATCAAGAAAGAGGTGTTCACCGTAATAACTAATATAGGGCACAACAACCAAGGGAATATTTTCACCGTCATGGAGTGGGTTGGAGATCACACCGCCGCCAAGGGCAATGCCAAATCGCCATTCATCGACTGGCGTACACTCGCTGTCATTGGCGTCACATGGCACCGCCGTGGCATTTACCTGAGTGGTAATCAGCAAGGTTAAGGCCATTAATAACTTATTCAACTTGGAACTCCAGTTCTGAATTTGGGCTTTGCACTGGCTTTTTAGAGGTGTCAATCAAAGCGCATTATTACTACCAGTGTAATTTACCAGTCGCTGTACAAATTACCAGAAAGGGTAACATTAAATAACAAAACAAGTAGCGAAGATAACAGAAATTTTAGTGTGAAAGTTTAGGCTTACGTTGGCACTTAACTTACAAGGAAACATATCATGAGATGCAAAATTTGGCTCAGTCTTCCGCTTGCCGCTAGCCTTTGCGCATGTGGTGGTAGTAACGACAATGATGAAGATAAATTACCAGAACTTAACGCACTTAATAATAGCTCTGCGCCGTTGAAGTCAGCTTCATCAGCTCAGTTTAGTCAGTTTATCAAAAACGGTATTTTCGTTGCCAGCGGTGGATTGAGTAATGGCGATGATTTGGAAAACCCATCAGCAACCACAGATAATGCACCTTACTCAGGCACCAATCAACTGGTTGAAGGGGTATCAGAAAGTGACCGGATTAAATTCGATGGCCGTTACTTATTTATCGGCGGCTCGACCAGCGTTGCATATGCGGATACTGACAGCAAAACCTTCGTTAGGATCTTAGATACAGAAGCTACGGATGTCCCTACACAAGTTAATGAATTAGCGGTATCAGATTCAGAGTTTGCAAGCCAAAATCTTTACCTTAAAAACAATCAACTCATCAGCGTGTTAATGGACTATGAGTATGATTTTGCTGATGATATGTCATCGCAAGAAGTGCAATCTGAGATCAATTATCAAGGCGTGATTGAGCTTGCCTTTAGTAACGTATCCCTACCTGCACAGGCTGAGGTCGAAAAACGCTTTCAAATTGATGGTTCATTAGTTGGCAGCAGATTAATCGGTGACAAACTCTATGTTATCGCTGACCACACTTTACGCTACAGTGGTTTTAATAGCGCTGACAAAGTAGCAAGCTACAATCGCTTAATGGACACTAACATTAACGATTTATTACCCCAATTTAGAAATTTAAAGCAAGGAAGTGTAGCGCCACTGGTTACCGCAGATGGCTGTTATTTGCCAGCAGATGCTACCGCGCAAGATGGATATAATGGCTTAACAACAGTGACTGAGATTGACATTCGCAATCCTGATGAGGTGAAAACAACTTGTGCCAGTACGCGTACCTTTGGCTTTTATATGTCTGCAACAGCAGTGTATCTTTACAATTACTCGTTTAATGGCAGTGATGGTGATGTCAACACATCAATCTGGGATCCATCAGGCATAGTATTACATAAGTTATTGTTAACGGATGAAGGGGTGACATACCAAGCAACAGGTGAGGTGGAAGGTCAACTTGCTCGTGTTAGCGATACGATGGCTGCGACTCGATTTGATGAAAAAGATGGCGTTCTGCGCGTAGTAACGAGTCAGTATGATACAGATATCGGTAATAGTCATAAGTTGTATATGCTCAAACCACAAGGGAATGAACTCAACACCGTGGCGACGCTACCAAATAGCCAAAATCCAACCCCTATTGGCAAAATTAATCCGGATACGGGGCTTGTGGATGAAGATATTTATGCGGTTAGATATTTTAACGATACTGCCTATATCGTGACCTTTAGACAAATAGACCCTCTCTACGTTCTGGATTTATCTGACGCATCACAGCCTAAAATTGCGGGAAGTTTAGAGATCCCCGATTTCTCTTCTTATCTGCACCCTGTTGGTGACGGTTTGCTTCTTGGGGTAGGTCAGCACCTTGGAGACCCTGATGGAAACGTGCTGCCTGGCACCAAAGTGAGCTTGTTTGATGTGGCAGATCCTGCTGAACCCAAGCTATTAAAAGATCATACGTTTGTAGGGGGATTTACACCGCTGGAATATGATTATCGCGCTTTGGCCATGCTAAAAGACAATGCCTCAGTAACCCGGTTCACTTTGCCGATTGTTTACTGGAATACAGAGCAAGTGAATGAAAGTAGTTATAACTGGTATAGCCAAAACGATCTCGCCGCATTTGAAATTATCCAAGGCGTGGACTCAACACTCACTTATCGCGGGAGTAGCCGTGCTGAGGTAGCAACGCCCATAGCGAGTGACAAAGCACTTGGGTATACAGAAGCTGATAGAGGGCTTATTCAGGCTGATAAACTGCTTTATATCCATGGCAACTACGTGTGGCAGAGTAATTGGCAAACGCCCGCTGACAACAGTGGACCACATTAACCTAGCTCCCTTTGAATAGTAGGTTGTTGTACATTGTTTCGTTGCCAAGCGGTGAACTGTAGCACTGCTTACCACAGCTTCAGAGTTAACGTTACTTTTGCTGAGTCTGTATCAGCGAAACAGTGATTTTGGCCCCGCCCAGCGCGGGGCTTTTTTGAATTACAATAGTACCGCCAAAACGAGTGACTATACGCTGCACAAAGGCCAAGCCAATACCATACCCTGATTGCGATTGAGAATCGTCGCGATAAAACGGTAGTAGCACTTTGTCTCGAACCTCGTTACTTATACCTATCCCGTCGTCTTCAATAATAAGCTTAACCTTGTCATTATCGACTCGGGTTTCTAGTGATATTTTAGCGTTGGCATATTTTATCGCGTTAGATAATAAGTTATTGATTAGCATGCGTAAGTACTGACCATCACCAATGGCCCAGCAAGGTTTTGACGACAGTTTTAGTGTTAAGTCATGATGGTGGGCGTTATTGGCTAACTGGTGAGCCATCGCATTCAAGTCAACAGGCTGAAGTTCCACGTCTTCAAGGCGGTGCTGCAATCTTGCGTAATCTAAAATAGCATCAATCACTTGCTCCATTTCATCAAGGTTTTGGTTGATCCTATCTTCGTACTGTGCCCGCAGCTCATCATCATGAGTTTCAACCAGTGTGTCTAGCCCCATTCTTACCCTTGCAAGTGGCGTACGTAATTCATGAGAAAGTCCGCTGCTTAATAGCTTCATGTCAGTCATTAACCCGGCTATTTGTCGTGCCATTTGATTAAATGCTTGCTCAATATCCTTTAAGTACCATACAGTGCCGACTTGCACGCGGGCGTTGAGTTCGCCCTTACCCAGCTGATGTGCGGCATTTTTGAGCTTTAACAGCCTGGCAATAAATGGGGTTAAAAAGGCGACGACAACAACGATAACGATAGCGTAAAATAACAAGGTCATGAGCAGGCCATATTTAGTCTGCAATTGCTTCTGCATTGTCAAAATATAGACATTTTCTTTGCTTGTAAGTATGCAAGCGCTTACTGATGATTCGCTTTCGAGGTAAATAAACCGCTGCTGAGAGAGTTTGCGGCTTAAGCTCACAGGAAGTGGATAGTCGGCTCTTGGTACAAGTTGAGCGGTTAGTGTTTGGTGCAGTGGGATCGCAATAATTTGTGATTCTGGTATGTTGTCTTTAGCCATTGCGGCAATAATTGGTGCGGTTGTGCTCAGTGGATCGTAGTGGGCTTCATTATTCTCTGAGGATGAGGCGATAAGCGAGTCAAATATCAGCCCTGTGATAACGCTTGCGAGCGTTAAGATGGTAAGCAAAGCAAACACGAAGCGCCACATTACCACACGTCCTTCGCCAACTGATATCCTTTACCCCATACCGTCTTTATTTTAAATGGGTTTTGGCCATCATCACCTAGCTTCTTTCTCAGTCGCGAAACACGCAAATCTATAGAGCGGTCAAACCCATCATAATCAAATCCTCTGAGTGCTTTAGTAAGCTCATCTCGGGTAACAATTTTTCCGGCTTTACTGGCAAGTACCCAAAGCGCATCAAACTCATTGCTGGATAAGTTAACGGGCTGCCCAGCAAGAGTAACGCTTCTGTCTTCTTTATTGATATAGAGATCGCCAAACTCAAGTGTTTGTTTGGGAGCTGTATCTTGAGGATGATGGCGCCTTAATAGCGCTTTTATGCGAGTTTCTAATAACCTGCCTCTTACTGGCTTTTTGAGATAGTCGTCAGCACCCATCTCTAAGCCGATAATTTCATCAATTTCCTCATCCCTTGCTGTTAGCATTAATATTGGGATGCTTAGCGACTGACGAAGTTGCTTGCAGACTTCAAAGCCATCTAAACTTGGCAGCATGCCATCTAAAATCACCAAATTGGGAGGAGAGGCTAAAACGTGCTCCAGCCCGTCTTGACCATCATGATATAGCCGCACTGAAAATCCCTTGGTAGAGAGGTAATCACTCAGCCACTGGGCTAATTCTTTATCGTCTTCTATTAGGACTAACTCGGCTACCACAACTACTCCTAGAAAAGTCGCCAACGCACGGCGTTACTTTTTTGTTGTTTAAACACCCAAGCATATTGCAGAGCATAGCTTGCGAGAATATCCTTGTGATCTTCTAGGGTAATGAGCAAATCTTTCTCAACTAAAATCTCGCCTTGCCAACTTGCGGTTCTTTGCTGCTGCCAACAAACCAGCTCTTTTTCATCGGCATGGAGACAAAAGTTACCGGTCACAGAGGTTTGCCAAGTCACTGAGAGGTCGATAAAACATTGCTGACCTTGTTCGAGCGCAACACATTGCCCTGGTTTTACGGTCCATACGGGGACGTTAATTTCTTCTTTTGCTTGAGTTTGCATTACCAGTAGGGCTAAGCCAAATAGTCGTATTTTCATATTTAGCTCCTTAAAATATGTAGCTAAGTGACAAGCCAATGCTTTCACCATGCTCAATTCTATCGTTAAAACTGACAATTGCTTTAGTGATAGGACTATCCATAATACCTGATGCATATTTGGTGTAGCTGACGTGGCCATCGACTATCCAATTTTCTGTTAAAGCGCGTGAAAACCCGAGCTTTACCCCAAGATTAGCCCCGCCTTTGGCATCGTAACCTTTAAATGGTGCGCCACCGTAGTAATAATCTAACATGGCCGAGTTTCGGTATTGTGCACCGACTGCGGTATAAAAGTGCCAGTTTTTGTATTGCCAAGGTTTAGAGATCCATAATGAAGCGTAGCGACCATCTGAATAATCTGAGTTAATCACTTTTGGTGCAACAATAGCTCTAATTTGTAAGCCAAATACATTCCCTGTAGCTCTTACCCCAAGATAAGACGAAGTGTTTAGCTCATAGCGAGTCCCGCCAAAACGGTAATTTATTCGCCCATGAGCGGTTGAGAGTAGGGCATCAAATTCCCAATTTTCTGTTTTATAAAACTGATAACCGAGTGCAAGTGCTGGATCAAACTTCTCAGCGCGGCCTGGAAACTCGACAAATAGACCATTACTAAAATAGTAGGCACCATGTACAGTGGGCGAAAGCGAGGTCTCGGCATTATTGTAAATATCGCTGTTGTAATTTATCCCGTAACCAATGGCCAAATAGCCGTGACCTTCTTTTTTTGCGTCAGTGCTTTTGGCCTGCGCTGCACTTGCGGCCATAAGCACGGCTGCAATCAATAAATGTGTTTTCATAGCAATTTCTATTAGTTATTAATTTGCTAGTTACTGTAGTGAGTGTAAGCGAGTATAGCTGTATCGACTTTCTGCAAGTTGTATCGAATTGTATCCAGCTTGTTCTGGCTTTCCATAATGGTCTGACATTATGCATGAAAATAAAGGAAGTCGTTACTGTTTGATACATTTTGAAAAAGTCAGAGACAGCATGGCATGCATACCTTAGTTATTGTTTTATCACTTAAACTAAACGAGGTATTTCTCATGAGAACACTAAAACTGGTCACATTATTGTGTGGTGGACTGTCGTTATTTGGCTGTAATGATAGTCAGCCGACGTCGAATGATAACCCGAACCCTGTCTCTCCTTCTGTTGCGGTAGTTGATTTTCAAGGAATGCTTGAACAAAGTGTTGAAGCGGGTATTCCTGGTATTGTGCTTTATATCGATTCACCTTCAATTCAATTTCAAGGTGCTGCAGGGTTAGCAGATAAAGAAAATACGATACCCATGACCACGGACGCTAGGATCCCAAATGGCAGTGCGGGGAAAAAAGTAACTGCGCTCTTAATGGCGATGTTGCATGAACAACAGTTATTAGATTTAGATGCACCGATAAGTGATTATTTGTCTGACGAACTTTTACAACAGATAGAAAACAGTGACGAGATGTATGTTCGGCAGTTACTGAATCATACGGCTGGATTATATGATTATCTCAATGATGCTAACGGTGAATTTTTTGCTGCAGTATTACAGCAGCCAGACTTAATAAAAACGGACAGCTTTGCACTGCAATTTGCTCTCAATCAAGACGCCAATTTCAAACCCGGAGCTGCGTGGAAATATTCTAATACCGGGTATTTATTGGCGGGCCTAATTATGGATAAAGTTTTGGGGGAGCATCACTCAAAGGCGATGCGTGAGTATATCTTTGAACCATTTGGCTTAAGTAGTATGAGTTATGGAGGAATCGAAAAGGCGTTTGGTGAAATTGCATCAGGGTACTTTGTTGATGATGAGGGCAATGAAATTAATACGCAGCCTTACTATGCCAATATTGGTGTGGCTGATGCACCGATTGTATCGACGGCTAAGGACCTTGGTGACTTATTTAAAATCATAATAACGAGCCCAGATATTCCCGCGAAGGTGCGTGAGCAATTGCTAGGGGACTCTGTATGGGTGGATACTGATGTCACCGGACAGCAATACAGCATGGGTATCTTTAGTGAGCACGTCGGAAATGAACCTGTTTATCATCATAACGGTGCTGAGATTGGGTACGCGACGTTAAATTGGTATCTGCCGTCAAAAAACATGGTTATGAGTGCAATTATTAATTGCCAAGGCTACAACCAATGCAATACAGAGATTGACAAAATCTCAGATAAATTACGCGATACACTTTTTGGTTTGTAAAGATAAGGGGCTACTCAGTAGTGGCCCCTCAAGTCAATGCAGAAGTCTAAAACTGGTATTTCGCCCCAATAAATGCAAAACGTCCTACACCCGAGCCATAGGCACTATCAAAGTTACCAGTGCCGCCGACGATAAACGGACCTTTTTCATCAAATAGGTTATTCACACCGCCATAAACAGAGAGAGTGCGGTTATCGCCTAGCTCCATACTGTAGTTTACCGTTAAGCTATGAGTCGTTACTGATGGCAGTGCACCTTGCCATAGGGGCTCTGGATTGGCTATACAGGTTGTTTCGCCTGTTGCACAGCGTTCATTATTCTTCTCGATAGCAGCTTGCCAGTCTTCATATCTCGAACGGCTGGCTTCCACTGCACCTTTATATTTTGTGCTCCAGCGTACACGCCAGTCATTCTTATACCAAGTTAGTGAAATAGCGCCTTTGTCTTCAAATATATCGGTGTTGAGGTAGCCTTCATAAAGGTCTTCGTATTGCCCATCAGGACCCGTACTGGTGATTGAGTATTCGATCACGTGTGTCCAATCGGCTTTCACCTTAAAGCTACCATAATCGCTAGCGTCATACACATATTCTAGTGCGATATCGTAACCTTTAGTACGGATCTCATCCGTGTTGATGACACGTTGATTGACTTCATAAATCTGCCCTTCTTCATCGCGTTTAATATCACGACAAAACTCGTTACTGTCACCGAATTCCATAGACGAAGCGTAACAGAACTTAATGATGTCTTCGTTAGCAAGTGAGCTTACCGCATCATCAATTTGAATATCGTAGTAATCTAGCGCAATTCTAAAATCCGGTGCAAAGGAAGGCGCTAAAGATAAACCAAAGGTGATGGTATCTGCGGTTTCCTCAAACAGCTCGCTATTTCCTGAGTTGGGTGAGTAGCCGTTATTTTCGTCTTTAAAAGTACCTTCAGCGGCGATAGCGGCTTGTATTCCCGCATCTTTACGGCAATTGTCGTGGCCTGCATCTGTTGACGTCGCGGTAACACCATCACAGATATCATCAAAGCTATCATAGTCGCCACGAGGTGGTGACATAAGTTCGGTGATTGTCGGTGCTCTCATGGCTCGAGCCCAGTTTGCACGAATGGAATAACCTTCGATTGGCTCATAAATAAAGCCAGCCTTGTAACTTTGGATTAATCCCGTATTTGCCCAGCTGTAATCTGCGATACGAGCAGAGACCTCGGCGCTAAGCGATTTTGCCATTGGTGCGTCTTTTAATAGTGGTAACGATAATTCACCGAAGATTTCACGAACACTTACATCGCCTTCAAATGTGGGCACATAGTTAAACGTTACGCCACCATTTGGCACGTTGGTCGATACGCTCTGTGTATCTTTTCTGTATTCAAAACCAAAAGCTGAAGCAACGGCGCCTGCCGGGAGTTCAAATAAATCACCAGTAACAAATCCAGATACCGTTACCTGATCAATATCGGTTGTAATGGAAGGATTGGCGCGAATATAGTCTGCCGCCTCAGGTGTGATTGAGCCTTCACCGAATAAATTAATTGGTACACAGCCTTGGCTACGTGCTTGCTCGTCTTTACACTGAATCGTACCATCAGCAAGGCGCTCAGCATTTAGCGCCTGTTTAACTCGCGCAACGTAGATTTCGTTACTGCGGGTTTGTTCTTGCTTAAATTTGCCGTAACCTACAGAAACATCCCACTCCCAGTCATCCCAAATATAACCGCGGAGACCACCCCAAGTTCTGATTGTTGTTCTTTCATTGCTGTTGACGATATTACCAACTTCAGTAAACAGCCTATCCCATTTTACGCCTTTTGAGCTTGCCTCAGCTCGAATTGCTTCTGGCATATATGGATTATCATAAGGGATACGGCCCATGCAGTCGGAGCCAAATTGATTACTGTTTGGGTCATAGGTCACAATCGCATCGCACTCATCCTCACTTTCTGGCGATTTAACATTGCGCGAGGTATTACGGCTATATTGCAGTTGGAAGTATGCTTCTATAGCAGAATCAAATTCGTACTCTGTTTTAACTGCCGCTGAGAGATCTTTGTCAGGCACCTTTAACATTGTAAATTGGTTGAAATCGATACCGTGAAGTTCTTCTTGCCAATCGTCACGTAAGGTGGTGCCGTCGTACCAAAAGCCGGAGTTAGGTTTGGCACTGCTTGATTCATCAAATACACCACCGGGAATTGAGTCGCTTAAACTTGTCCACTGGGATTTATCAATATCTCTCATGCAGTGATAGGCACTTTTTGTATCAGGGTCGTAGTTGGCAGTGAGCATCACGTTGCACATACGGTCGGTATCGTAGTCCCAGCTATCTTGCTGCTGAGCACGCTTTCTATCCCAGTAGCTTAGTCCCTTTTCTTCGTCGTAAGTGGCACTGACAAATAAGTAGCCTTTACCATTATCGTAAGTCGTACCGTAATCAGCATTTACCGTATATTCACGAGCGCCGCTTTCGGTACTTTCACCACCTCGAGCACTAAATGTAGCCCCTTCTTGATCTTGCTGAGTAATAATATTCACAACACCTGCAACTGCATCAGAGCCATAAGCTGCCGATGCACCACCGGTAATGATTTCAACTCGCTCAACCATACCTTTGGGGATGGTTGATAGGCTCACATAGTTGCCTGAATAGCTGTTTGATACCACTCTTCGGCCATCAATTAACGTCAATGTCCGACTAACACCTAGCTCACGTAAGTCGATAGTTGAAAGCCCAGTATTTTGCACGCTGCTTTGCGAGTTACCATTCCCTGTACCTTCACTTACTTGCGGCATTTCTTCAAAAAGAATATCTGAAAGCGAACCGAAGCCTGCATCATTGAGAGACTCAGCCCCCATAGTGGCGATAGGAGTAGGTACCGAAAAGCTATCACGCTTGATACGAGAACCGGTGATGACGATTTTTTCTAGTGCTTTATCTTCACCTTGCGTTTTAACTACCGAACTACTTTGTTCAACTTGTTGGCGGTCGATTTGTTGCTCTTCTGCAGTTGCTGTATTGCTACATGCGAGCGCAATAGACAGGGCGAGTAATTTAATATTATTGTTAGGTGACACGGGAGTCCCTCTTTTAATTTCTGATTGTTGTTTATTTATTAGATAGTTAGGGCTTGTTGAAAGAAGTACATACCTCATTGTTTTGACTAAGCAAAAAAGCACTGCACCTCATTTTAGCCATTGTGACTGTCACTATGATTCATGCAACGAATTGGACATCTATTCTTTGACGTTTTTAACTCTATTTAATATCTATTATAAAATAAGTATACAATTCAATTTGTTAGGTCTTATTTCTTGAGGTGTTGTATTGTTGCCATGATGTTTGTCGCGTTACTTTTGTCTTTTGGTCGCTAATTTAGGTATGATTTACAACGTATTTACTCATGGTTATAAAAATGCAGCACAGTGCGACTTATCAGTTATTAGATGTCAATATTGATCCGGTTGGGCATATTTTGTCCAGTGCCGGGCAGGAGTGTTGTGTCCAGCCTAAATTTATCGAAGTGTTGACAGTATTGGCGCTTGCTTACCCAAGCGTGGTTACTCGAGAAGAAATCATTGAGCAGGTTTGGGGGGGGAACCTATTTGTTGGAGAGAAAGCGCTAACTAATGCAATTTGGCATCTTCGCAAAACTTTTAAAACCCTACTTGCAGGCAACGAAGAAGAAAGCAGCACCGCTGATTTTGAGGTGATCGAAACCATAAGAAAGTCTGGATATAGACTAAAAATACAGCCAACCTTCATCGATATCCAGGCTACTCCCAGTAAGCCTGACGAGCAAAATTTACCTTTCAAGCTCAAAGTGGCAGGGGTGGTAACCACATTATTCATTCTACTGAGTGTTTTTATATACTTCTTAGTTGAACAGTCAAGCCATCAGCTCGAAAGTGTGACGGATTACCCTGGACGTGAGCTTTTTCCTAGTGTTTCCCCGAATGAGCAGTACCTAGCGTTTGCTTGGCGAAAGTTTGGCAGTCATGCAGGACTATATTTAAAAAATCTAAAACGTCCTGATGAACCTCTTGAAGTATTAGTCGATGGCCCTGGAAATGTCTCTGTATCTGTGTGGGGGCGAGACAATCGTACGCTCTTTTATATAGAGAAGCGCTCAGAAGCATGTACGATTAAGTCACTGAATATAGTGACCAAAACACAATCAAATATAGCGAGCTGTATTGCAGATACGACCACTACCTTAAGCTATTCAGCTGAAAAAAACCTCCTTGGATTTATCGCAAAGCAAAGCCCTATGGATCCTCCAAAAGTAACCTTGCTAAATTTAAACGATAAAACAGCGACAGAGTTAGGCTGTGAGCTAGATTGTGACGGGAGTGGGCTTGAAAGTATTGCGCTTTCTCCCGATGCCAAGCAAATCGCGATTAGTCGCAACTTGCCGAACGGACTTGAAAATCTCTATTTGAAAAATCTGGATACCGGGAAGGAAGTTAAAATATTAAGTGGACATGATGATCTGCGAGGCGTGAGTTGGCATCCCAATGATGATTATTTGGTTGTATCGATGATTGAACATGGCGCACGTCGCGCGTATAAACTTTCACTTGAAGGTAAAGTATTGGGGACATTGCCATTTGATGGGTTAAGTTACCCAAGTTTTAGTCAATCAGGGCGTTTATATTTTCATGACTGGAACATTAATACTTCTATTATGAAACTTGACCTAAACGCGCAGGTCACCAGTTCACCCTTTCCATTACTACAATCACAAACTAGCTTTCGTTATCCCAGTTATTCACCTGTGTCGGAGCGTTTACTCTTTGTGTCTAACCAATCAGGGTTTGATGAAGTTTGGGTGTCTAATTTGGAAGGTGATCAACGAATACAACTGACAGAGCTTGGGTTACAAGCAATGCACCCTACATGGTCACCTGATGGCACTAAAGTGATTTTT
This sequence comes from Pseudoalteromonas sp. DY56-GL79, assembly GCF_041414765.1. Lineage (NCBI taxonomy): Bacteria > Pseudomonadati > Pseudomonadota > Gammaproteobacteria > Alteromonadales > Pseudoalteromonadaceae > Pseudoalteromonas > Pseudoalteromonas sp. DY56-GL79. The sequence continues at coordinate 63,115 of NZ_JANHZS010000025.1, forward strand.
ACCACAAAGTCACATCAAGGAAGCCAACTTCAACTTTTGGATATGGCCACTAAACAAGTAACGCAACTAAAAACTGGGCTAAAGTATCACGGTAAACCCAGTTGGTCCCAAGACGGTAGCTCAATTTATATTTCTGATGACAATAATGTATTTCGCATTTTTCTTGATTCAAAAAGCGCTCCAGTGAAGTTAACTACTGGCACCACCGCACTTGAACATGAAGGGTTGTTGTACGTATATAAAAGCGAGACACAAGAAATGTGGTGTATCGATTTAGCAACTGGGGTCAACACGCTGTTATTTGAAAATGCACACTTGGCTTCGAGCGCAAGCTGGTCAGTGTCCGATGCGGGACTTTACTATTTGTATGTTCGTCGTGGAGACTTCCGCATTAGTTATTTTGACTTTGCCAGTAAAGCGCATAAAGATATTATCCGAGTTCCAGAACGTAGCTTTAGCCGAAGTCGCGGGCTTGTATATATAGCAGAAAAACAGTGGCTGCTATTTACCGGTTACGAAATCCCACAAGTAGATATAAAACGAATCGAAATGTAGTCATGAGTCACAATTACTCGACTATCATAACCACAGGTTTGGATAAGAAATTAGCTATTAGCTATCCCAAGCTCAGGTTATATAACAAACTCAAGGCAATTTGCCCTTAGATGAAGGATTTAAACAATGATTGAAGTTGGACAAAAATTACCACAAGCCGAGTTGAGCGAACTTACCTCTGACGGCATGGTTAATCACGAAGTAACGGCGTTGTTCGCTGGTAAGAAAGTAGTGCTTTTTGCGGTTCCTGGTGCCTTTACACCAACTTGCTCTGCATCTCATTTACCCGGTTTTGTCGTGAATGCAGATAAACTTGCTCAAAGAGGTGTTGATATCATCGCATGTGTATCGGTAAACGATGCTTTTGTAATGAAAGCTTGGGGTGATGCACAAAACGCAGAAACAATTATGATGCTTGGAGACGGTGATGCGAGCTTTACCAAAGCGCTAGGACTTGAAATGGATACCGGTTCATTTGGCGGTGTACGTTCGCAGCGTTACGCTATGATTATTGAAGATGGCATCGTGACAACACTCAATGTGGAACAACCTAAGCAATTTGAAGTCAGTAAAGCTGAAGTTATTTTAGATGCTCTATGACTGTAAAACTAAATGACCTGAAGTTCGGGTAAATAATACCAGTTCGCTTTGAATGGCCTAAAGGTGCTCTTGTCTGAGCGAATTGGTATGAAAAAGGGCTACTATTTATTGCTTTTAGAAATCATCCAAAAATGATTAGAAAACGTGCGTCATGGCTGGAGACGAAAGTTTTCCTACTCTTGTAAAAGGTTACATGGAGTTAATGTCGTTACAGTATTTTTCCGGCAATGTCAGAGGTCAATATGTGATGGTAAAATCAGCCGATGATTTTGACGAGTGTGGCTACGTTATAAAACACAGTTTTATACCGCCTGGCGAACTTAATAAAATAAAGCAAGTCGTTTTAGCGTTTCATCATGCGTGGCGGGCTGACAATAATGACTTTTATCAAAACAGAGCAGTAAATTCTGCCTACCTTACTGCATCAAAGTACTTAGGCGAACAGCAAAGGCTTGTCCTTTTTCAATTCATTGCCTCTACTTCTCTGGTGTCTCTAGCCGCATCCATATTCTCGGGTGAGTTTAGGTTTATGAATACTCAGCTATTTTTTAACCCAGTGAACATCACTCAACTCAATTACTGGCACCGAGATCCGCAATACCATTTAACCATCGAAGAGCAAAAACAAGCGTTGTTGTTGGGGCCTGAAGTGGTTCATTTTCGGTTAGCACTGGAAGATGAGCCCGGAATAGAATTGATACCGGGTACCCACAAGCGTTGGGACACCGTTCAAGAGTTAAATGTGAGGTTAGAGCAATCAGGGCATCATAATCATGAAAGTCTGTTAGAAGGTAAAACTATTCCACTGAAAGCGGGTGATCTTCTCGCTTTCTCAGCCAATATGATACATCGCGGTATTTATGGCAAAAATAGGTTGGCACTTGATATATTATTTTGTGAGAGTGACCCCAAACTCACTCAGTATATTAACCAAGAGTGTTTACCCGAGGGTGAAATGCTGACGTTACTTGACGTACCACATGTTTTTCATCGTTAAGTAGTTTATACCAATTGCACTAAGTCTCCAATCAATTTGAAGGGTGAAATACCATATTAGCGTCGTTAAAAATTTCTCATTTAGAACAACTAAATAGCAAAATTTTTGTCTAGCTACTAAAGCTATTTCTCCGCTTCAAATTGCTCATTTACCTAATACAATTGGTATTATTTCGAGGTAAGTAAAGCTCAACACGATTAGCTCCTGTTGAGCTTAAAATATGAATTAATTAACCTGAGCTGCGGATAATTAATGCCTTTCTAGCAGCCAGTTTTAGCGCTAACTGCGTTGAATTCACTTCCAATAGCCAGCTATTGGTGCGTAAATTCGCCTTGTTTTCCCTAAAACTTGCTGGCTAGACAAGGAAAAAACTAAGTTGTGCTTTAGCAACAATGAGTTGGAACATTCCTTATCCAAACCTCAGGTTAATTAGATTCTATAAGTCGCATTCGCAGGATTGGAAAAGGCTTTCCCATATCGTCAGTTGGTGAGCGTTCATATACCTTAAAACCTTTTGCTTCATAAAAGCCGATGGCTTCTGGGTTTTGCTCATTGACATCAACAAACTGCACATTTTGTGTTTCAAGTGCAAAGTGAAGCAGCTCAGTTCCGACACCTTGTCCTCTGCTTTTCGCGAGTACAAACAACATCTCGATTTTTTGGTCATTTACACCAATAAAACCGACAATATCCGCGTCGCTATTTTTTACACAGTGCAGCGTAACGTTTGGAAACGCCTGTTCAATAATAATAGGTTTAAAATAAGCGATATCCGCCTCAGTGATAAAATCATGAGTGGCTCGCACAGAGTCTTCCCAAACAGCCAGTAATTCCTGGTAATCGCTTGGTGTAACTGGACTTATCATCATTTTTCCTTTTGCCTAATAAAACAGTCCAAATGGGGTAAAACGATAAACAAAAGGAAGATTGGCCAGCGGGACGAGCATAACATACCCGATGCATTAAGGGTACAACGGGTATATTCAGATAAATTACTTGTATGTGGTTGTATAGATTGTGCGTCCTTAACTATTCATCTAGTTGAAAAAATGCAACTTGATCGGTAAGTAGTTTGGCTTGATTTTCCATATTTCTACCTGAACGAGATGTTGTTTCAACCAGAGTAACGTTCTGCTGAGTAATATTATCCATTTGCGCGATGGTGGTGGAAACCGCAGCTATCCCTTCAGCTTGCTCTTTCCCAGCGTTATCTATGTCTGCCACCATTTTGCTTACCTCGGCAATTGATTGCATTAGCTCATCGAAAGTCGTGCCAGACTCGTATACAAGTTTGCTGCCTTGCGCCACAGCATCAACGCTATTTTTGATCAATGCTTTGATTTCACGAGCCGCTGATGCGCTACGTTGAGCAAGGTTTCTCACCTCTCCGGCAACCACGGCAAATCCGCGTCCAGCCTCACCAGCCCGCGCTGCTTCAACGGAAGCATTGAGGGCTAAGAGGTTGGTTTGGAAAGCGATTTCGTCAATGACGCTGATAATGTCAGAGATTTTCGTGCTGTAAGATTCGATTTTACCTACTGCGGTAATGGCATCATCAATCGATGCTTTACCCGAGTGTGCTTTTTCTCTAACAATAGTCGCTTTCTCTGCGGCATTGCTCGCGCTACTCGCATTCTTTTTAACCGTAGCGGTAAGCTCTTCCATAGTGGCGGCGGTTTCTTCCAAGCTCGCCGCTTGATTTTCAATGCGGCTATTGAGTTCTTCGTTGTTATTCGCGATTTGTTTAGCCACATCAAACACTTGCTCTGCACCGCTGTTTATGGTGTTAACTAAGTCGCTTAATTTATCGAATAAGCCGTTCATTGCTTGTTGCAGCACCGAGAACTCGCCACCTATGTGGTGGGTGATCCTATGTCTTAAATCACCTTGTTCCATTGCCAAGATTGCATCTTTAATATGTTCAACCGCTTGTTTTTGTTCTGTGATATCCGTTGCATATTTAACGACTTTAAAGGGACGGCCTTGTTGATCGAGGATAGGGTTATAAGACGCCTGGATCCATACCTCTCGACCTTGTTTTGCCAATCTTAAGTATTGCCCTGAGTCGAACTCACCTCGATTGAGCTTTTGCCAAAATTGCTGGTATTCAGAACTAGTGGCTTGTTCGTGTGTAGCAAAAATACGGTGATGTTTACCTTTGATTTCGTCAAGTGAGTACCCCATCGTATCTAGGAATGACTCGTTGGCCCATAAAATAGTACCATCCATTGCAAACTCAATGACGGCTTGTGATTTACGAATGGCTTGAAGCTGACCATCAAAATCAGCAGCAATGGCTTTTTGTTCGGTAATATCTGTCGCAAATTTCACGACTTTTAGCGGTTTCCCTTGCTCATCTAAAATTGGGTTGTAGGTGGCATGAATCCAAATTTCTTTGTCACCTTTCCCTCTGCGTTGAAACTCGCCTGTTTCAAATTGGCCTTGTTTTAAACGCTGCCAGAATGTTTTGTATTCACTGCTTTGCGCGTAAAAGCTGTCGACGAACATGCTGTGATGCTTGCCAATGATTTCTTCTTTCTTGTAGCCCATGACAGACAGGAAGTTTTCATTTGCTTTTAAAATATTACCTTGCAAATCAAACTCGATAACGGCTTGCGAGCGGTTGATGGCTTTGAGTTGTCCGGCAAAGTCGAAAGACGCCAGTTTTGCTTGAGTAATATCCGAGGCATATTTGACGATTTTGCCTAACTGGCCATTTTCGTCATAGATGGGAGTATAGGTTGCTTGGATCCACAGAGTGTTTCCTGATTTGGTTAGGCGTTTAAACTCACCTGATTGATGCTTACCTTGTCGTAAAGCATGCCAAAAGTCTTGATATTCGCTGCTCTCAGCGTCTTCTTGTGCCACAAATAGTCGATGGTGTTGGCCTTGTATTTCACTTAATGTGTAACCAACCGCATTTAAAAATAGCGTGTTTGCAGTCTTTATGTTGCCGTAAGGGTCAAACTCAATAACGGCTTGAGTTTGTTTGATGGCATCAACTTGCCCTTGAAAATCAGCAGCTTTTGATTTTTGTGCGGTGATATCTGAGGCATATTTTACGACTTTAATGGGCCTATTCTGTTCGTCAAAAATAGGATTGTAAGTGGCTTGGATCCATATCGTTTTGCCTGATTTTGTTTGCCTTGCGAATTCACCTTCAAAAAATTCGCCATTGTTTAGGCGTTGCCAAAATGCTTGATACTCCTCACTGGCTGCGTAGTCATCCTTAACAAACAGACTGTGATGCTTGCCTTGTATTTCCTCTAGGCTGTAACCCATAACGGACAAAAAGTTGTCATTCGCGCTCAGCACTTTACCGTGCATGTCGAATTCGATAATCGCAAAGGACGCTGATAAAGCTTGTAAATTTGCACTCATGTTGGCAATGGTGGTGAGGTAATCACTGATGTCAGTCGCAATAACTAAAATTCTGCCTTCTTGAGTACGTGATAGCTCCAGTAACAACTTCTTCGGTTTGTGGTCATTTGCAGTATTGAGAGAGAGCGCTATCTTTACATGTGCTTGGTGCTCAAGTTGAGCGAGCCCACGCTTAAGTGCGGCGGCATCGGTTGAGGTGTGACATATAAAAGCGAGAGATTTCAACTCGTGGGTAACTGGGTATCCGAGTAAGCGGGTAAAGGCCGGACTAACTTGACAAATATCTGTTTGATAATCGACTTCCAAGTAAGGGGTTTTTGCCTTAAAGAGTTGAAATAACGCTGTATCTTGTCCATCTTGCTTTTTTGCTTTTCCCAAGCCAAACGTGATCATATATAAGCCACCTGTAGCGGTAAATTTTAACAATATTAACTATAGTAAAGTTGCTTAGGTCCGCCACAAAATAGCCGCAAAACAAACATATAATTGTGCGACTTAAAGCAAATTACCATCACGGATAATAAGGGTATAGCCGTAACTCAAATGTCTTGGTAAAATCTTCGCCAATTTTTATAAAAACGAGCATTAAGATGGGCAGAGCATTTGAAGTCCGCAAAAACGCCATGGCAAAAACGGCGGCGGCAAAAACAAAAGTAAACTCAAAATACGGAAAAGAGATTTACGTTGTTGCTAAAAATGGCGGCGCAGATCCTGAAACGAACTTGTCACTACGTCGTTTAATCGACAAGGCAAAGAAAGATCAAGTTCCTGCACACGTTATTGATAAAGCAATCGAAAAAGCGGCAGGCGGTGCAGGTGAAGATTACACGCCAGCGCGTTATGAGGGTTACGGTCCAGGTAACAGCATGATCATCGTTGACTGTTTAACAGACAACATGAACCGTACTATCAAAGATGTTCGCTTACCGTTTACCAAAACTGGTTCAAACTTAGGTAACCCAGGTTGTGTGGCGCATATGTTTGACCACTTTGCAATCTTAGGATTTGCAGGTGATGACGACGAGTCAGTTTTGGAAGCGCTAATGATGGCTGATGTTGATGTTACTGACGTAGAAGTTGAAGACGGCCAAGTTTCTGTTTTCGCACCTCACACTGAATACTTCAAGGCGAAAACAGCACTGACAGAAGCGTTTGAAGGGATCACGTTTGAGGTAGACGAAATCACTTGGGTGCCGCAAACTCACGTAGAAATCGAAGATCCAGAAGCAATCGAGACATTCGAAAAGCTAATCAACATGCTTGAAGATGTGGATGACGTACAAAACGTTTACCACAATGCGATTGTCAAAAGATAAGTCGTTTATCGATATAGCGCATAATACCAATTGTACTAAGTCTCCAATCAATTTGAAGGGTGAAATACCATATTAGCGTCGTTAAAAATTTCTCATTTAGAACAACTAAATAGCAAAATTTTTGCCTAGCTACTAAAGCTATTTCTCCGCTTCAAATTGCTCATTGACCTAATACAATTGGTATAAATAGTTAAGGCCGACATCGTTCGGCCTTTTTATTGTCTATGCCTTGGGTGTAGCAACATTAGTTTTTATCATGGCAATAGGAAACAATAATAGTAGCGTTTGCGAGCCAATATAGATGACCCAATTAACGTGCCTTGCAATAGGAAAGTAGCCATCCCCTTGGTTTGCGAACAGCCAAAATTGACCGATAATAGCATCCGCTAGCATTGCTAGAATAAAGCCGCTGGCAACTGCGTAGTTGGTTTTTTCGTTGAGTTTAAGGTTTTGAATCATAAGCCAAAAACCAAAAACACCGAGCAAGGTCACTAATAAGCTATAACTTGCGCTCAACAGCAGGGAGTATTGGCTTATCGTTGGTAGGTACATCATTTTATAGCTAAGCGACGATAACGCAATAGACACCACAACCAATACGGTCGCGGTTGCTAATGTTAATGCAAATTCTCGCCTTAAAAACCGAATAAGCAGTCCGAGTAAAAGCCCATAACCAAAGGCAAAAAACCAAATAGAGTCGATCAAGTAGTCATGCTTTATGGTTTGATCTTGACGATGATAAAGCTCAAAGAGATTGAAGTTGACGATATCTCCGCCAGTACATAAGAGCAGGGCTATCCAACAGAGTTTTATGTCTTTGTGTAAAGTACTGGGACTAGTAGCCAAGCTGGTTTTACGAACATGCCACCCTAATCGCAACACAAGAAGTAGTGAGACTGATGGTAAAACCCATTGAAATAAGGCTTGGTGACTTTGCCAAAGTAGGCTGCTGCCAAGCAAAGACGTCACGGTCGCAATGCCAAGCAAAAGCAATGTGATAGGTTTATAGTGGACGGTTTGCAGTATATTATTCACAGTCATTCCTTGTTGGCAATTATGGCAAGCTGTTTAGAGGCTTGTTTTTTCACCTTATGCAAAGTGTAATAATTATCTGCGTAATTGCCTCTTGCTGTATCAATTTACAGTACAATCATTTACAGTATTTGTCTTGCAGATCTATTACATTGCTACTTTTTATAAGGGTAACTCGTTCATGTCTAATCTTAAACTCAATATAGCGCTTTCATGCTCAGTTCTTGCATTGGCTTTTTCTGGGTTTAATGTCATTCAAACCAAATTAGCAACCTCTCCTGTGGCAACGCACGTATATCAGAGCTCAGCTCAACAGCCTCACTATAATGCAACTCAGTATACGCAGAGCACTCAGATTTCAACTGACGAGTCTGAACAAGTTACTAAGTTAATGGCTCGGATCAATAAACTTGAAACGAGGTTACAGGCATTGTCGATGGAAAAGTCTGATTTACTTTCTGAGCAAGCGCCGGATGAGTTTGAGTCTTTAATCTTCTCTTTGATAGAAAAGCGTGAACAGCAGAAAATTGACGAGATGAAAGCAGAAAACCCCATTTATGGCTTTTATGAAGACTTACCCGAAGACTACGAAATGCGGATCAAAACTGATCCTGAGTACGCAAGTCAAATCAGCAACGATTTAAAACAGAAAATTCTAAATAACAGTTTACCGGCGGCGGAGCGTTTAGCTGCAATGAGTCAGCTGCAAATGAACATGTTTATGCTAAATCGCAATGAATTAGAGCAATATGATTATCAAGCTGTAGAATCTATCCTCAATATGACGCATAACATGAGTGATGAAAAGTTGAGGCTACAGGCGCTTGAGCTTGTGTCGCGTACACCTATCGTTGATGAGCGTTTGTCACAATCGTTTGTGAAAATGTTAGAGCAAGAGCCTAATGATTACGTGAAAAGTCTCGCCGCAGAAGGATTGATGTCACAGTACTTCCAGTCAGGTGCCGATCCAAAGCAGCAACAAAGGATCGCACAAGATTTGCTGTCTCTCTATGAAAATGCATCGGATCCTAAGGTTAAAGCCATCCTCAAAAACTTGATGGGCGATGAGCGTATGCTGGAAGAGCTAAAACGCCAGTCAAATGGTTGATGTACATGGAGTTAAAACTTGGAAAATAAGCAGTTAGATATCGAATATCGAGTAATCAAGGAACATATCAATGAGTTTCCGACCCCCATCACGTTTAAACAAGGCGCCAGATTGAACGTTGGTGAAGAATATGAAGGCGAAGAGGGATGGGACAATTGGTTTTTCTGTGAAACTGAGGAGCAAGTGTCTGGTTGGGTACCTGCTCAAGTATTTCGCTTAGTCAATCCCAAACAAGGTGTTGCATTAATGGACTATACCGCTCAGGAACTATCGGTAGTTCAAGATGAACACCTGTTGGGGCATAACCAACTCAATGGTTGGGTGTGGTGCTCAAGTAAAAAGTCTGAGCTGCAAGGTTGGGTACCGCTTCGTAATCTAACACAAATCTAGCGTGTGTTGCTTTTTAGCAACACTCCTCGCTTTTCTCTACTACTTTTTTAAAATACTTGTGTTTTTTGTCAGTTTTCCGCTCACTCTGTCACTTTATAGCAATTACTTCAAGATGGATGTGAGTTCTAATCTATTGATTTTTAATTGTTTTTATTTGCTTTCTGGTTTCTTAGAAAATATAAGAAAAAATTTTCGATATTTTTATAAAAATTTTTTCTGGCGGTTCTGCTCAATACCGAATGTGAATGATTGTCGCATGAAACTTAACCGCTTTGGGCTGCACTCAAATCCAAATTTTTTATGGTGTTGCTTTTATGCGACACCTTAACTTATTGAAAATAAATAAGTTTTAATTTTATCTCGACATCTCCTGTTGCTAAATGGCAACAATCTCACTGAATCCATCCTTAATGAAAATTCATCTTTGTTTTTAACTTGTTGATTTTTATATTCTTTTAAACTTTGGCATCAAAGTTGGAATAGTTATCTCGAAAGCAAAAAACATTCGCTTCAACACAAACCAACGTAGAGAAGCAGAAACGACAAGTTTAGAAATATGAGAGGAACTGATTATGAAAACTTTAGCAATCGCACTATCAGCAGCTGTACTTTCTTTCGCATCAGTAGGTGCTCACGCAAACTCTGAGTTTGATAAATACGATGTTGATGGAGATGGCTACATCTCACTAGGCGAATCAAAAGCAAATCCAAATTTGATGGCGCAGTTTAAAGACCTTGACGCCGACCAAGACGGCCAATTAAGCCAGTCTGAGTTTGATAACTTTGAAGGCTAAGCACGAGCCGACGACATAATAGCAAAATTTAAAAATACCCCAATTTAAGGAAAAGATTATGAAAAACGTATTAGCAGCACTATCAATCGCAGGTTTATCAATGGTTTCAGCGTCAGCACTCGCTGGTGATGACTTCGCAAAATTAGATACTGATGGCAACGGTTCAATCAGTGTAACAGAAGCGAGCGTAAGCGCGTCATTGAGCGAGCAGTTCGCGGATTTAGACGCTAATGCCGATGGCGAACTAAGCAAGTCTGAATACGCAAATTACGAAGGCTAATTTGGCACTGGATTTAATAATGAGTTAAAGAGCTGGGCCGCATGCCTAGCTCATCAGAACAAAATGACACAATTGAAGGATTAGATTATGAAAAACGTACTAGCAGCACTATCTATCGCAGGTTTATCAATGGTTTCAGCATCAGCATTTGCTGGTGGCGATTTCGAAAAACTAGATACTGATGGCAACGGTTCAATCAGCGTTACTGAAGCAAGCGTAAGCACTTCGTTAACTGAACAGTTTGCAGACTTAGACACGAACGCCGATGGCGAGCTAAGCAAATCTGAGTACGCGAACTACGAAGGTTAATTGCTAGGTGGGCTTAGCGCCCACTGCCTTTAACACCATTACGAAAACGACAGAAGGATTGGACTATCATGAAAAACGTATTAGCAGCACTTTCAATTGCAGGTTTAACATTCGCTTCAGCTTCTGCATTAGCTGGTGAAGATTTCACTAAATATGATACTGACGGTAACGGCACCATCAGCATGACTGAGGCAAAAGTAAATCAGTCGCTTGCAGAGCAATTTACGCAACTAGACAGCAATGCCGACGGTGAGTTAAGCGAGTCTGAATTCGCAAACTTCCAGGGCTAATCAAGCCGTCCAGAAGCAAATCATATTTAGGAAATTTTAGGAGCAAAATGATGAAAAATGTACTTATCGCACTATCAATCACGGGTTTAACATTAGCTTCAGCAAATACTATCGCTGGTGAAGATTTCGCAAGCTATGACACAGATGGCAACGGTGCTATTAGCATGAGCGAAGCAAAAGTAAATACAGCGCTTATTGAGCAGTTTAAAGACCTAGATGTAAACGCTGACGGAGAACTAAACGAAACTGAGTTCTCTAACTTTAAAGGTTAATTTGCGACTAGAGCCGCAATGAGAGACGGGCATAGTGAGGAGAATGGCTATGAAACTTAGAACGGTATGTGCAACGACCATAGGTGTATTGGTGAGTACGATGGCACTGGCAGCAACCTTGTCATTTCAAGATGTAGACAAGGATAAAGACGGGCAGATCAGCCAGCAAGAAGCATCAGTATCATCAACATTACTTGGTCAGTTCGAGAAGCTAGATGCAGACAAAAATGGTCAGCTAAGCGCTTCTGAATTCTCTAACTTTAAAGGCTAGGAGGTCACAATGAAAAAGTTAGCAATAGCAATTACAGCCGCCACAGTACTTTTTGCCGGCTCAGCAATGGCAGCAGAATTTAACGATTTTGATTTAGACAAAGATGGTTTTATCTCTAAAAGCGAAGCGTCACTGTCAGAATCTCTTGCTTCGATCTTTGATAAGCTAGACAGCGACGGAGATGGCAAACTGTCTGAGAAAGAATTTAATCAGTAAGCAAGTGGCAATCCAAAGCGCCACGCCTCCCCAAGCTCGACTTTGTAGTCGGGCTTTTTTTATTTCGAGCTGCTAGGGCCTGCTGACCTTTCAAGTTTGTTTTTGCAGCAGTTTGATTGGTATTTATACAAGGCAGAGCCTGCGTAGCATAGTTATTCTATGTAAGCTAGGCGATAACACAGTAGAAATGCCAATCAAGCGCTGCCCTTTGGGTTCCCCTGAGTGCGCTTTGTTCATTGTTGCTCAACTTTTGCCTAGATTACTAGGCGACAAGTCGAGCGTCGCGATCAAAACACACTCAGGAGAACAAAAATCAAACAGAAAAGGTCAACAGGCCCTAGATAACTTAAGGTTTGGATAGGGAAGGGATTAACTTAATTCATTAATCCAGCGATGATCCCTGATCCATTTCTGCATTTTAGGAAAGCCTTGTTCTGGGCAAGTCATATCCCATGCACTGAGTAATGGGTAGCCGAATCCGTTTCCTTCCTTAAAAGCAATTACGAAGCTAGCGCTAGCGCCTTTATAGCCATCCTTATGTAATACGACCTCTAAAGGCAAACCAATATATTGGATGGCAGCAACCGACCAAGCAATGGCGGCCATTTCTTCCCCTTGCATGGCTTGTTTTTCTCGGCCATTTTTGAGACCATTTTTATACACGTCTTCATGGAGTTGGTCGCGGAATATCGGCTCACATACGGCGATATGGCCGGCTTCGTGCAATATATCACCGGGGTATAGCAATTTCTCGTTATCGATATAAAGTGTACCTTTTACCGTTTTTAGACCAGGTAAAAATGTATTTTCCTCGACTTCATGAAATCGAAAAGGCAGCTGAATTTCGGTGAGAAAATCACAAATGCGTTTTGTATGCTCGTGCATGTTAACTCTACTTCCCTTAAACAACCGTACTTCATTCTTAGTGAGTTTAACCTACGCTTCCAATTGCGCAAATTACTGGAGATTACAACTTGTTAGAGAGGCAGTTTGATCACAGCAAGCATTTCACCATCATCTTCATTGATTCTAATTTCTTCAAAGCCAAAGCTCGCGTAAAACGATTTTGCAACAGGGTTGCTCGGTACATAACAGATTTCTATGGTGGTAAGGTTTGGTGCCTGCTTGATTTCTTCGAGTGCGAGGGTGAGTGCTTTGCGCCCAATCCCTTGTTGCTGACATTGCTGATCAACCATAAAGCGCCAAATGGAGATGCGCTCTATACTCTCTTGTACCCACATTAGCATCCCAACAGCTTCATCATCGTGATAAATTGCGCGCGTGGTGTAGCCATCATTAAATTTTGATTCTACGATGGAAAACATGTTGCAGGCTACCAAATCTTGCTGCTCAGGGCTGACATCTAAATCGCAAATGGCTTCGTAGTTGTGTTTATCAATGGCTCTTAGAGAGATATTCATCACGGCGTCCTTGTATTGTTATAGAAACACTATTTCAAACATGGTTGTTTTGGCAAGAGAAAGTTTGCTTTATTAGCCGCACAATCATTGACCGTTAAGCGCTTCTTCCTCACACTGGAAAGCACCTTCGGCTTTATGTCGTTTTGCCCAAAAACAAGGACCTTGTGATGCAGCTTACCACATTACTTAATATCTCTATTCCTATGATCCAAGCGCCAATGGCGGGTGTGCAAAATTGGCGCTTAGCGGCTGCAGCAACAAATGCCGGAATACTCGGTTCAATTCCTTGTGGGATGCTGAGTAAAGAGCAGGTCGTTACTGAAATTGAGCATTTTAAAGTACATGCTTCAGGCCCATATAATCTTAACTTTTTTTGCCATGAAATGCCGGAACTTGACCCTTATCAACAAGACAAGTGGAAGAAAAAGCTTGCTTCATATTACGATGAGCTGGAGTTAACACCTAGCGATGACATGGGGATCTTAAGACGCCCATTTGATAGGGAAATGGCTGAGGCCATCGCGCCTTATAAACCTCCCGTGATCAGTTTTCATTTTGGGCTTCCTGATACTGAATTGGTCGAGTTCGTAAAATCGTGGGGGACGACTATTTTATCTTCCGCAACGACCTTAGAAGAGGGGATATGGTTAGCTGAAAATGGTGCAGACATCGTAATAGCACAAGGGATTGAAGCGGGTGGGCACAGGGCAACCTTCACAGAGACAAAGCTTGAGTCTCAACTACATACTCGTCAATTGGTAACTATCCTCGCTGATGCGCTATCGGTTCCTGTAGTGGCTGCCGGGGGGATTGCTTCTCATCATGATGTTACTATGATGCATGAACTGGGTGCATGTGGAACACAAATAGGCACTTGCTTCTTACTATGTGATGAAGCTAGCACCTCTTTGGTACATCGTGATGCACTTAAGTCACTGGCTGAGCCATCCGCCGTGACCAATGTGTTTTCTGGCCGCCCTGCACGTGGGATTGAAAATCGACTAATGATAGATCTCAGTTTTATTAATGATGATGTACCCACTTTTCCTTATGCATCAGCTGCATTGACACCATTACGCGCCGCTGCTGAAAAGCAAGGAAGTGGTGATTTTAGCCCACTTTGGGCAGGGGTTAACCGCCAAGGCTGTATGGAAGTCAGTACACAAAAGATGATAGAACATCTGTGGAATGTTAAATAACCTGAGCTGCGGATAATTAATGCCTTTCTAGCAGCCAGTTTTAGCGCTAACTGCGTTGAATTCACTTCCAATAGCCAGCTATTGGTGCGTAAATTCGCCTTGCCTACAGGATGTAGGTACCTTAGCGAGAGCAGGACGCGGAAGCGGTGTTTTCCCTAAAACTCTCTGGCTAGACAAGGAGAAAACTAAGTTGTGCTTTAGCAATAATGAGTTGGAACATTCCTTATCCAAACCTCAGGTTAAATAAGAAACTTTAGTTAACAAATTTGACACATTTCGAGTTTATGCTCTAGCGTTTTATGACAAGGCCAACTCTGTTGTGCCTTGCTCTTTGTTACCTACGTAAATCGATTATTTGCTTGGGTGACGTATTCGTTATGACAATAATAAACACGGAGTCGTGCATGAGACATTCTATTTTAACAGCCGCGTTATTCGCTTCTTTTTCTTCGCTGGCAACCCCTACTTGCCCAAGTATTACCGCACTAGAAACCCATTATGCAGCACCTAATATGGTCAAGCGTAGCTTTTCTAGCTCATTTAACAAATACTTATCTTGGCTGCCGAGTTACCATATGGTACACGATCAAGTAACCGCTGCCGGTGCTACAACTCAGATCACTGCTAAATTTGACTACGGTAGCATCACTCATAAAGACTTGGAATTCGAGTCGGTGGAGTTTTACTACCGTGCTGAGTCGGACACAAATTGGCAATATCTTGGTGAGCAAACCACCAATGGCGATGGCAAGGCGTTTATCACCTTGCCTGAGTTATCGGCGGGTCAGTATCGTATATACGCAGGCGTACCTGCTGATGGCACTGGTGCACAAGGTTATGTCACGGTTGTTGAGCCAGGCACTCAAGCGGTCCTGTTTGACATCGATGGCACATTGACCGAATCCGATGCCGAGCAAATTGGCGACTATACCGGAATAGATCATGCCGACCCCAAAGATGGCGCTTATGATTTAGTTCGCCACTATCTTGATTTGGGCTATCAACCCGTATTTTTGACAGCCAGAGTGTATTGGTATGCTAAAGGGACACGCGGTTGGTTAAATTGGATGGGCTTACCGCAAGGCTTTCTACGCACATCACTTAGCAATGAAACCAGCCTGTTTAAAACGGCAGAGTATAAAACTGCGGAAATTAATCGCTTAAAAGCGCAGGGTATTGATGTCGTTCGTGCTTATGGTAATGCGAAAACAGATGCTGAAGCCTTTGTCAAAGCGGGGATCCCAGCTTCAGAGGCGTTTACTATTGGTTCTGATGCCGGGCATTACGGTACCACAGCTATTACCGGCAATAGTTACCAAGTGCATTTAGGTGAGCTCACAACTTATCCTCACGCTGATTGCTTGTAGACCTTACCCTCGATTGATCCAAATTTTTAGAAATTCGCAAAAGGAGCCGTATTTTGGCTTCTTTTGGGGAATCCTAGGTACTAACTTACACCCCATTATTTACTTTTGTTTATGTAACATTCATCAAAATTTCATTTTTTACACTATTCTGGCTTGACCTCTGACCATTGTAATCTAAAGTTTATTTGTTACTAAATTGTAATAATTGGAGCAAGTACATGAAAAGGTTAATTCTCAGCGCCCTGCTTGGGTTGCTATCGGTCGTTACCTCTCCCGCCCACAGCGGTGAGGAATTAGAGTATCCCGTGGTATTAGTTCACGGTCTGTTTGGTTTTGATAATCTGCTCGGAGTAGATTATTTTTATCGCGTACCACAAGTGATCCATGAGGAAGGTGGGCAGGTTTATGTTGCAGAAGTATCATCAGCCCATAATTCAGAATTGCGTGGTGAGCAACTACTAGAGCAAGTTGCGTTGGTTCGAGCATTAACGGGGAAAGACAAAGTTAATTTAATTGGTCACAGCCAAGGCGCGCAAACTATTCGCTACGTTGCTTCAGTTAAACCTGAGTGGGTGGCCTCAGCGACTAGTATTGGTGGCGTAAACTGGGGTAGCCGTTTTGCTGATGTTGTTCGCGGTGGAGTAGACAGTGGTTCATTTTCGGAGCAGTTTTTAGCGTCGCTTGCTAACGGCCTTGCGGGGTTGATTGATTTGTTATCTGGTAAAGCAACCGCACCAAAAGACGCACTCGAAGCGCTAGGCGCTTTGACCACGGCTGGCACATTAGCATTTAACCAAAAATACCCTGAGGGTGTGCCAAGCCATTATTGTGGCGAAACGCAAAGTCTAGCGAGCAATGGCGTGCATTATTTTTCATGGAGTGGCAGCAAAGCGTGGACCAACGTATTTGACCCTGCTGACAACGCACTTGCACTGTTCTCTCAAGTTTTTGATGAGGCCAACGACGGTCTAGTATCAGCTTGTTCTAGTAATTTAGGTCAGGTGATCAACAACCAATTCAAAATGAACCATTTAGATCAGGTAAACCACACCATTGGTATTCATCACTTGTTCGAAACAGACCCATTAACCGTTTATCGCCAGCATATTCGCCGCTTAAAAGGTCTGGCGCTATGAAAAAGTGGGGCCTTTTGCTAATCATTTTGACTATGCTGTCGCTGGTTTATATCGAGAGTGAACAGCAAGAGACGCCGCGTCATGTTCCCCGGTTCGCGGAGTTATCTGAGCAGCAAAATGATGCGCATAAGGTCCCACAACCCACAAGGAGTGCATCTGTAAGCGTACATTGTGAGACCATTAATAAACAGCATAAGTACCAAATCGACGATTGGCTTTTTGAGCTACAAAACCATAACCAAGCCGAGCAGTGGCAAGCTTATCTGGATTTATTGCCACAATGCCTTCACGAAGTTGCTGGTCTCTACGTGCAATTTAAGCAGGCCTTAATTGATGTGGATGCGCATCTTAATCTACAAGAACGTGTTGAGCTGCTACACGCACTGCAGCGGCAATTTTTTACGGATGAAGTGATCGCAGTTTGGTTTGAAGATGATAATGCGTGGGATACGCAAGCTTTGAGTCGCTGGCAAATTCTGTCAGACGCATCTATATCTGAGTCGCAAAAGCAGCAATTAATTGAGACGCATATCAGTGGGCTTCCAAAGCGCGAACAAGTGTTATTTCAAACCTCAGCCCAGTTACACACCCTAAACGCAAACTGGCAGCAAAAACACTATAATGAACTAAGTGCTGACTACGGCGATAAAGCCGCAACGCGTATACTTGAAGTCCAGAAGCAACAACAGTATTGGCAGCAAAAACTACAAAGCTTTATGCTGCAAAAACAAAATATTCTAGCCGAGCTTGGTGATAGCCAAATCGCAAAAGAAAAAGTCGAGTCACTACTCAAACAAACCTTTACGGAGAATGAGCAAAAGCGAGTTGCTGTATTGGTTAAGTGATAATTTTTTAGTTATTGATAAGATGTATAGGCCGATTACGTGGAGCAGCCAAACCTGCAGCCATGAGCCCACCTTGATAACTGGTCAATACAATCAAAGAAGCAGTAAAACATGAAAATTGAACCAAACCTGTGGCAGCTTTATTTACAAGTATATTTTCAACCAATACAGCCAATCCGCTTTGATACACGGGGCGCTATCTTGAGCCTTTGGAATCCACATGGAAAGGTATTTTGTAAAGATAGAAATCAGCGCTTATCACGATTTTGGCAAGGGGCTTTACAGCGTGCAAATGTGCCTTATCAGTTGCTGTGGGGCGGTGATCAGCAAATGCAATATCGAGAGTTAAGTGCTTATATAAAATGTGATTTAGCATCGGGATACCGATGGGCGGCACGATTAAACCAATTGGGATTTTATTTCGTTGAAGATAATCAATTGCATCTCTATAACAGTAGCGATAAAGCGCAAAGCGATGTGGTGACGGATAAGTTCGTATCTCGGATTATCTTTGCTGCACTGCCTAAAAAGAACTCTGGGTGTCTAACTGTGCGAAGCGCTGTGCAATAACAGAACTGTCGAAAGAGCTAATGCTCAGTTAGGAGACCGAGTGAAAAGGCGATTCAATTGAGTGGACTTACACCGCTTCACCGATTTCTTCATCCACCAAGCTTTTTATTTCCTGCCTCACCCACTGGTGGATTGGACTATTGTGATGAATGAGATGCCAAAATTGTTCAACTTGAAAATCGGCAGTGTGAAACGGTAAATCGGCCACCGTGATGTCATAACGTCTACTTAAATGAGTGACCAGACGTTTTGGTAATGTGGCAATCAGATCCGTGTTAATCAATAACTCCGGCACCATCGAAAAATGTGGTAAAGATGCCACTACTTCTCGCTGAGCATCCAACCTTTTCAGCTCATGATCCATATCCGTTTTGCACAAGCCATTACCAGAAATGATGAGATGTCGGCTCTGGCAATAACGGGTTAACGTCATAGGCTGATGAGCCCATTTATGCTGACAACACATTACGATGGCATAATTATCATTAAATAAGCGCTGTTTAAATACGTTGGTGGGTGTCTCATCTGTGGAGTACAGTAATAAATCCGCCACCTTTTCCAAGTAGTCATGAAGCGGTATAAACGAGTTATAAGACACAATTTGTAATTTCAAATTTGGAGCACGCTGTTGAAAACGCGCTAACAATTTCGGCACTATCATCATCATTTCGAAATCCAGCGCCCCTATAGTGAATACGCCTGAGTATTGCAGGGGATCAAACTCGTCATCCACCAACATATGACGAATAGTAGTAAGTGATAGCTCAAGTTCGCTACGAAGGCGCTCACCTTTTGCAGTTAAACGGTACTCATTTTTCACCTTTACCAATAATGGATCAGCAAATTGCTTACGCAAGCGCATCAGGGCTCGGCTCACTGCTGGCTGGCTCATGTTTAATGCTTGAGCGGCTTGACTAATATGCTTGTGGATCAACACCTTCTCTAAGATCGTTAACAGATTTAAGTCAATACTACGTAGATTTAACTCAGGTACACCCATGCCATCACCGTATAAAATTATGCGTAAATGATCTACATACTATAACAAACATGCATTTTTGATATGTTTGTTTTTGTTTTATCTTTTTTTCATCTTATTGAGGAGAGAAAAATGAAACTATCCACCTTAGCTTTAATCCCTATTGCTGCTGCAGTGTTTGCTTTTAATGTCAGTGCGAAAGGCCATGACCATAATAACCAGCACGCGATTTTATTCCCTGGTGAAACGGTTCAAACCGAAGTCGAACCATCAACAAAGCACTCGCTGAAAATCGGCCAAAAAATCAATAACCTTTATGAACGCCAGTTTGATGACAGTAAATTCACGGTGCAAAAATTGGGTAAAAATACCTACTGGATCGGAGTAAATTACTACAATGCTACCGTTGTGGTGTCCAAAGACTCGGTGTTGCTGATTGACCCTCTTGGTGATGGCCGCATTGATGCGCTTTTTCGAGGTATTCAATCCATCACCAATAAGCCGATCACTGCTATTATGTATTCTCATTATCACCTAGATCATGTCGGAGGAGGTAATCAACTAATTGACTTAATTAAGAAAAGTTATCCAAGGGTGGGGCATGTCCGTGTTATCGCTAGTCAAACCGTTGCTGACAAGATCAACCTCCACGCAGAATTGGACGAAAACGGTGTAAGAACCCCTAAAGTTCCAGCACCAAATGAAGTGTACGATTTGAAAAGAGCTAGAACGGTCAAATTTGGCTCAATAAGGCTGAAGATGATGGCACCAGAAGGTTCTGGTCATACACCGGATAACACGATGATTCTAATTCCAAGCGATCGCGTGCTGCATTTCGCCGACATGATTAACCCTGATCAGCTGCCGTTTTACAATTTCGCGGGAGCGGAAGATTTCCATGGTTACGAAGTGGATCTACAAAATCTTCTGAGGAAACCCCTCAGTAAGCACTGGAACTTTATTAACGGCGGTCATGGCAATATAGGCTCAAAAAAGGACGTAAAAGATCTGCTGGAATACATTGCTGATGTTAGAACTGAAGTCGGTAAACAATTAGAAGTTGCACCCTACACCCCAATTTTTAGTGACGGCAACCACTTCATTTGGTTCAAACGCTGGCAAGAAGAGATCGTCAACAATGTGCATTCCGAACTAGCGAACAAATATGGGCATATGTATGGTTTCGATTCTGGCGCGGTGGAAACCCACGCAGCCATAATTTTAGCTGATATGATCGATCATTAAGTTCACTCCGGTCACACGGCGCGCTAAGCGCCGATTTTTTCTGCACCAACTAAATTGAAGAACCTAGCTGAATTGACATCCACGTTTGTAACAAACTAAAAACTGAATAAAATAAGTGCATATAAAATCTATTTACCACCAGCCATTGGAGAATTGGCTCTTTAACTATTGTATAAAGCCAACTATTTCAAGGTCGGCCAGATAAACTATCATCCATATTTGCTGTACCAGTTCAGATTAGCACTGACAGTAAAACTCCCGGGTCGCTGATATCAGCCTCTTTCATTGCTTCCCCGATCTCTTTACTTAGGGTCATCATTTGCATTTGTAACTGAGCTACCATTTGATGTTGCAATTCTATTTGTGCTTTGAGAGTTTCGTCATCTTGGTTTGTTTGAGCTTTTAACTTTTCAAGTTGCTTCTTTGCCTGTTCTAAAAGTTCTTTAAGCTTTTCTAACTGCTCAACCATTTTTTGAATATGACTTGGTAACTCACTTCTTTTATCTTGTTCAGCTTTTTCTGTTGCTTCACGGCCAGAAAGCCTATTTAGCTCAGTTGAAGTTAATTTGTATCCTACTTTATTTGCTTCAATTTTATATTCGCTGTTTTGCGTTGATAAAGTACTAACTTTAGGAGAGGTGTTCATACAAAATTAATTGGTTTACTGCAGGTGAACTGTTATCGGCAGAGACCTTGAAAACTAGAGTTTGATAGAAGGAATTGTTTACTAACCACTTACTAACTTTGCCTAGCGCATAGCCGTGGCAGCAGTACAAATCAAACCTTTATAATCTGAGAGCTGACTTTGACCTTGAAAGGTTTGCAGCACGAATAAAAAACAGGGCCGAAATTAGGCCCTGTTTGCTCTACTTAATTGGTTTATTTTAAGTCAAAGCGGTCTAGTTGCATTACCTTCACCCAAGCGGCGATAAAATCGTCTACAAACTTCTGTTTGGCATCGTCCGATGCATAGACTTCGGTAATTGCGCGAAGCTCAGAGTTAGAACCAAAGATTAAATCAACTGGTGTTGCCGTCCATTTTATCTCTCCAGTTTTACGGTCACGGCCTTCGTATAGGCCTTCTTGACCTTCTACCTTTGACCATTTAGTCGACATATCTAGCAGGTTAACAAAGAAGTCGTTGCTCAACTGACCTGGTTTGTCAGTAAATACACCGTGCTCTGCACCTTTGTAGTTTGCGTCTAAGCTACGTAGGCCGCCTAATAGTACTGTCATCTCAGGTACAGATAGGTCCAGCATATTGGCTTTGTCTACTAACATTTCAGTTGGTGACATAAACGCCTCATCACTGTAATAGTTACGGAACGCGTCTGCCTTTGGCTCAAGGTAGCTAAATGATAAGACGTCCGTTTGTGCTTGTGAGGCATCGGTACGGCCTGGTTTAAACGCTACATTTACTTTGTAGCCTGCGTCGTTTGCAGCTTTTTCAACTGCTGCAGAACCACCTAACACAATCAAGTCGGCAATAGAGACTGCTTTTTTGCCAGCGCGCTTATTAAAGCGGGTTTGAATGTCCGTCAATGTAGCTAGCACTTTGTTTACCTCGTCAGGGTTGTTTATCTCCCAACTTATCTGAGGCTCAAGGCGTAAACGGCCACCGTTAGCACCACCACGCATATCAGTAACACGGTGGCTAGATGCTGCCGACCATGCTGTTCTGATCAGTTCTTGCTTTGTTAGACCTGAGTTCAAGATTGATTTTTTCAGGGCATTTATGTCCTTACTATCAATCATCTTATAGTCTGCTTTTGGAATTGGATCTTGCCAAGTAAGTACTTCGCTCGGTACTTCCGAACCTACATAACGGGCTCTTGGGCCCATATCACGGTGAGTCAATTTGAACCAAGCTTTCGCGAACGCCAATTCATATTGCTTTGGATCTTTGCGGAAGCGTTCAATGACCTTACGATATTCAGGGTCAAATTTTAATGCCAAATCTGTGGTGAACATTATCGGTGCATGGCGTTTACCTTCAATGTGGGCGTCTGGTACTAGGTTTGCCGCAGCTTTGTTATCTGGGATCCACTGAGTCGCACCAGCTGGGCTTTTTGTCATTACCCAATTGAAGTTCATTAGGTTGTCGAGATAATTGGTTGACCACTGAGTTGGTGTGACCGTCCAAGCACCTTCTAAACCACTTGTTGTGGTGTCTGCACCTTTACCCGTGCCGCATTTATTTTTCCAGCCTAGGCCTTGTGCTTCAATCTCTGCAGCGGCTGGTTCTTTACCCACACAATCAGATGGCTTTTTCGCGCCATGTGCTTTACCAAAGGTGTGACCACCCGCGATAAGAGCGACCACTTCTTCGTCGTTCATGGCCATGCGACCAAATGACATGCGAATGTCTTTCGCGGCAAGTAATGGATCTGGTTTACCGTGTGGGCCTTCAGGGTTGACATAAATAAGTCCCATTTCAACGGCTGCTAATGGGCCCTTTAGTTTGCCTTTCTTGTCACGACGCTCGTCTTTTAAGAAAGCATCTTCTGGACCCCAATAAACTAAATCTGGCTCCCAATCGTCTTGACGGCCACCGGCGAAACCAAAGGTCTTAAAGCCCATTGACTCAAGCGCAACGTTGCCCGCTAAGACCATTAGGTCTGCCCACGATAGGCTACGACCGTACTTTTGTTTAATCGGCCATAATAATCGTCTTGCTTTGTCTAAGTTTGCATTATCAGGCCAGCTGTTTAACGGATCGAAACGTTGTTGGCCACCTGCCGAGCCACCACGGCCATCGTGTACACGATAGACCCCAGCGCTATGCCATGCCATACGGATCATAAACGGACCATAATGTCCCCAGTCGGCAGGCCACCAGTCTTGTGAATCGGTGAGTGTTTGCTCAATGTCTTTTTTGACTTGCTTAAGATCTAATTTATTGAATTCAGCTGCATAATCAAAGTTTGCGCCGTAAGGGTTGGATTCTGGGCTGTGTTGTCTTAATGGGCTTAGGTTTAGTTGTTCTGGCCACCAAAATTGGTTGGTTTTTGCTTCACTCATTGCAGCAAAGCTCGGGGCTGATAGCGTTGTTGTTACTGCGAGCGCTACGGCAGACAACATCGTTCTAGATTTTCTATTCATGGGGTTTTCCCTCGTAATTAAAGTGTGTCTCAAACTGCGTGTTAAACTTTAGTTCACAAATTAAAAAGAGAAAATCCAGAAAAACAAATTGGTATGTTCGGAAAAATAAATCGATAAAAAATGATATTTATCAAGATGTTATATTTTTCCTATAGCGGGAATATTTTTGAAGTAAAACTTTAATTTAGTATTTTGCAATAATTAGCTTAAAACAGAAAGCTTGTAAGATCATATTGAATTTTGGTAGCTAGCTAGGTGCGCAAAGATTGTGCAAAAAAGTCTCGTGATTGTATTGGATATAAAATAAAGATGTCGGAGTAGTGAGTTCTACTCCGCTTTATTCGCCAATATTGAAAATAGCAATGGTACTTGATGCCCTTTATTCAATAATTGAAAGCCTTGTCCAGACACCGCCTCTAAACCTTCAAAGCAGTTATATGGACTATAAGGGTGCTCATCGAAGTGGGTAATTGTAAGACCTGTTTGCATTAAGGACTGCATCACTTCGGCGATTGAGTGTGGCCAAGTCGCAATGGTTTGTTTGCTATCTTGGTGGTTCTCAGTATAGGTTGATTCTTCGCTAATATCCGGCTGAGTTTGTGGGAAGTAAGGGTAACCTAAATGAAGGTCAATACTGGGGTGAAACTCCACGAGACAAAACTGACCGCCGGGCTTTAATGCACGGGCAATAGTGGCAGCCCATTGAGATAAATCTTGCAACCAGCAGATGGTGCCATAGGATGCAAAGACAATGTCGAATTGTGTGGTATTCTCAAGCCCAAATTGCGCGATATCCAGACAGATAAAACTGGCATTAAGCCCAGTTTGTTGAGCCAATGTATTTGCTCGGGTTATGGCTTCTGTCGAAAAGTCGACACCAGTTACCTTAGCCCCCAGCCTTGCGAATGATAGGCTATCTAAGCCGAAGTGACATTGTAGGTGAAGCAGACTCTTGCCTGATACATCACCAAGTAGCTCACATTCAATGGGATTGAGCGAAGAGGTACCTTGCAAAAAGCGATTGACGTCATAAAACTCAGAGTCAAAATGTGCCTTGGCTCGTTCTTCCCATGCCGCACGATTGAGAGAGACATAATCCATATTGAATTCCCTATTTTTGTGGATTTTCTTTAACAATAAACAAGTTAGATAAATTAGTAAATAAACCGAGGCAAGACTGCCCCGGCTTAGTTGGGATCCCGTTTATTTCTTCGGATCGTGTTTGTCGAACCACCACTGAATATAAGCCACTTTGTTTAGCAGGTTGGATGGCCTTTTGGTAATTCCGTGTGAGGCATCTGGAATTCTGACCATAGCTGTTTCTACACCTTGTAGCTTAAGCGCTTGATAATACTGCTCAGTTTCTGAGATTGGCGTACGATAATCCGCTTCACCTGTCAGTAGCATAGTTGGGGTTTTTACATTACCCACATAGCTAATAGGCGAGCGTTTCATATAATGTTCCATGTGCTCCCATGGTTTTCCTGGGAACCAGTAGTCCGCAAAAAATGGATAGAAATCTGCTGTTAATACAAAGCTATACCAGTTGATCACCGGCTTTGCTACGACTGCTGCTGCGAATCTATCCGTGTGACCGACCGTCCACGCGGTGAGTACGCCACCACCTGAACCGCCCGTAACAAACAAGCGGTCTTTGTCTATATAGCCTTCGCCGATCAGATGATCCACACCTGTCATTAGGTCATCAAAGTCATGACTTGGGTAGTTGTGGTGGATAGTTTGGGCAAACTCTTTGCCGTAGGAATCGCTGCCCCGTGGATTCATGTAAAGCACCACGCTGCCTTGGGCGGCAAAAAGTTGTACTTCGGCGCTAAAATGTGGGCCGTAGTTTGCAACTGGGCCACCGTGGATCTCAAGTACGAGCGGATACTTTTTAGATTTATCGAACCCGGGAGGGTAGGCGACCCAAGCTTGAATTGGCAGTTGATCATGTTTCGACTTTAGCCAAACTTCTTCAACTTTTGCCAGTGTTTTATCGCCAAGTGCATCTTCGTTAAGCTTTGTAATTGGTCTTGGCTCGCCGCGTTTTACGATTGCAACATCGGCAGGGCGCTGGGTATCTGCGAGTGTAAAAGCTACTAATCCACGATCGCTGATGGCATAGTCACCACCTGAATAGGGGCGACCAAAACTAACACTACCAATGGCATCCGTTATCTGCTCAAAACGCCCTTTTAACGGCTGGTAGCCAAGTGTGGTTTTCCCTTCACTGTCGTAACTTACATAGACGCCACGGCTGTTGGCGGCCCAAGTGATAGAGGCAAGGCTTCTATCTAAATCGGCTGCATAGGTTTTGGTTTCGCCTGATTTGAGATCTTTGACATAGAGTAGGCTATTCTCGTAATTGGTTTTTTTATCATCATAACCAAGGTAAGCCAGATAGCGGCCATTAGGTGACACCTCAGGGTGATTATCTGGGCCAACTCGGTCAGTTACCGCTGTGATTTCAAGCGAGTTTAGGTCTAGCTTATAGACTTCGCTGTTGGTTGGGTTTAACTGGTTATCCTTGTGGCGATTAGCCGAAAAATACAGTGTCTTTGCGTCATCAGCAAAACTCAGTTCGCCGCCATGATCAAAGTTGCCTGAGGTTAACTGTTTTGCATTGCCACCATTGGCGTCAATTTTGAAAATATGATTAAAGCCCGGTTCGGTATAACCAGCACCGTCGGCGCGATAGTATACCTCATCGATAAATACGGGTGGTTTTGCCCATTCTGCCCCTTTGGGTTTCCCTGTAACAGATACCGGTGGTGCCTTTTGGCTGGGAACAAACTGGCTAAAGTATAAGCTTTTACCATCTGGTGACCAATGTAGTCCTGATGGTCCATGGGCTAAATTGCTGATCTTGGCAATGGCACCGGTTGCTAACCATTTCACATAAATTTGGCTGCTACCGTCGCGAGTAGAAACAAAAGCGATGCGATCATTACTAGGCGACAGCACAGGAGAATAGTCCATGTGCAATCCAGAGGTAACGGGCTGCATTGCATTGGTAGCAAGGTCTACAGACCAGATATTACCGACTTTTCTATCACTTTTGATATCCATGCGGTTGCGCACGAAGAAGACTTTGTCACCGTCATTGGTGATGTCAATTTGATTAGCATATTCAAGATTAAATATATCGGTTGGCTCAAGCGATGCGGCTTGCACAGCGCAAGCTGAGCTTGCAATAGCGACGCCTGCTAGAAAGTATTTCATGACTCATCCTGTTTCTAATTATCATTTCCACTATGCGCCATATTGCAGCTTAATCAACTCTTTGCGGTGAACAAATTAAAAATCCATAAAAAAGTGCTTTACCTCAACTTAGCTTGCGGTTTTATCGTTGCCACCAGTTAGCGAAATTTGTAATGAAGAGGATGATATGTACTTAGAACACGTAAATTTGGTAGTTAGCGACCTAGAAGAAGTTCTTCACTTTTATCGCGCCGCATTTCCTCACTGGAAAGTTAGAAGCAAAGGGCAAGGCGAGTGGTACGGCAAAGCACGAACATGGCTGCATTTTGGCGATGACTATCATTATATAGCGTTTAGCGATCACGGTGAGGGTCACAACAGAGCACTCGAAGGTCACCAAGTCGGCTTGGCACATTTTGCCTATGTGGTTCAAGGTATCGAGTCTGTCGTTAATAGGCTAACCGAAGCGGGTTATGCGGTCGATAAAGTCGGAGCGCAGCATCCACACCGAAAAAACGTTTACTTTATTGATCCAGCCGGATACGAAATTGAGTTTGTGGAATATATGAGTGATCTGCCTTCTGAGCGTAATAGTGATTGAAGACCAAATAGAGCATCCAGTTAGTCGAGAGTTTATAGAGAAAATAGCCACGAAGGCGCTCACTGCTCCTTGCGGCTATTTTAGTTTTAGGCGCTTTAACCTGAAATTATTTAGTTTTGATAGTTTGACCAGCGTTTAATTTGCTCAAATACCGCTGGTGATGGTTCGCTTTCTTCCTGTACCGCTTGTCTATCACTGTGCATGATGGATTTTTGCGGTCGAGACTCCATGTTTTGCTTTACATGACCACTGTTGGCGCCACTCCAAAATTGCGCAAAGTTGAGTATCAGGCTTGACCACTCATCATAGTCATTGAGTACAGAGGTATTTTCGTTATCACCGTTGAGGTCAAAGTTCGTCAGTAGATCAGAGCTACTGCCATTACAGTCAAAGTCGACAGCCTCGGATTTATCGTTGTTTAGTCCTTTTGATTCATCAATATTCGCTTCGTCTATTGGCTTATTATGACCATGAGAGTAGTCAATAATAAAGTGTTCTAGGCCCTCAGTTGGGCTGTTAACGAGCGCCGTTCCCCTAGAGAAGCAGTTTTCGTTGCTATAAAACCATCGACTTAAATACCGATCCCCTTCTTTATTACCAACCGTTGCCAAGCCATCGAGTTGATATAGGTAGTTCATCACACTCACATGGTTTGGTTTGAAGTTTACATTTTCATTGCCGCCATGATACAAACCAAGGTTGTGACCTAATTCGTGCATAATGGTGCCGGCTTGATAGCTGTAAGTCACATTTGCGGCGATTTCTGAGTCAACATTGAGCCCCCAGTTACCAAGTGAAATTATCAAGTCATTCCCAAAAAGCTCAGCCAAACCGGATGAACCTTGACTACCATCTTCTTTTTGGCTGTTTGCCATCAGCATATAGTGAAAAATTGGCCGGCGTTTAAGGTCAAAATGCTTGGCTTTGTGATCAAGAATACTCGGCGCTTGCTCTGAACTTGCAAAGGTTGTGGTTTGTACAAAGGGGATCTGCTCGCCGCCACCCAAATCATGTTGTTCAGGTGATAAGCCTTCTGTTTGGTGATACAAATTACCCACGTCAAAATGCACTGCGATATCTTGAGCAGCAAACGCCGCTTTTACTTTGTCGAGTGCGGGTTTGTGAGGCGTAATACCTGCATCATTACTTTCCATATAGTCAACTTCTATGAAAATATCTCTGACGCCGGCTCTTGCCCCCCATTCGTATAAAGGTAGGCCTGCGAATGTGCCACCAGGTTGCTCTGAACAATCAGGGATTCCATCTAAGTCCTCATCTTTATCACAGAGCACATCATTATTGCCGCCAGGTGTAAAAAAGGCGGCAGATTGCCAATCGCTAATCGAATTGGTATCTGTTAATAGGCTTGTTCTAACAAGGCTTTGACCTAGTTGATTTGAAACTGGTAATAACTCGGCACTTTCTTGCCATTCTGAAGGCGTTGCTGGTGCTTTATCACTTTCGCCAAAACGGACAAAATCAACCGTTTCACCTTGCTTGTTTTGTAATTCGACATACCCAGATATATACCATGCTGGCGCAAACTGTCCATCGCCGACTAGCATCAACTGATTAGAGCTTGTCACGCTGCGCTGCCATGTTTGAGGTCCATGTTCATTTTGCACTACGATATATTCGCCCGGTTCAAGTAGCTGTGACTTCAACGGAAAGACTTTAGTGCCGCCATCATTGTAGTTTTCCAACTCGATGCTTTCGGCAACGAGTTGATAATTACTCAAATCGATAGTTTCGTCTGTACCGTTGTAGATTTCTACCCAGCGGTTATCATCGATATACCTAGACGATGAAATCTCGGTGATAAGTAAATCTTTCTGTCCAGTAACAAAAGTAAGCTTTTCAGCTTGTGCGATGGCAGTTCCATAAAAGTTGGTCACCGTTTCTGAGATGGTTAATTCATATTCAGTGCCTGCTTTAAGGGACTCCATTGGTGTTATAGCAAAAGCGTATCCATCTTCTTGCTGTGTTTGTCCTACTGAAAATTCTACGCAAGTTTGATTACCAGATTCTCTTAGATGAATTGCACCATTACACTCTGAAGTACCTATTTCACTTGACCAAGACGCGGACATATTGTCGTCAAAGTGCAACTGGATCTCACCTGTTAAGCTAACCCGAGTCGCTGAGGACTCTGGCAAACTTGTCATTAGTCGTGGTGCTGATGTATCGATAATTTCTATCTGAACTTCTGCAGAGTTTGTGAGGTCGCCATCGCTCACGCCGAAGTGCAAAATCTCTTTAGTTATGTTGTTATGCGTTGGGGTATAGCTGTATGTCTGCGTTGTTGCATTAATTAATTCAACAACACCCGAAAGTGCTGGCTCGAAAGTGACCTCCAGTGCATCGCCATCTTCATCTTTTACATCTAAAGTAAATTCTAAGGTGTTGTTATATTCAAGACTGTGTTCTGAACCGGTAATTAGAGGGGCTCTATTTATTTGTTTGATGGTGACAGAAACTTCTTTTTCTGTGTTATCACCGTCATCATCTGTAGCAGTTATCAAGAAGGCTACTTTGGTATCTTCAGTGACTTCTGGTGCAGTAAAAGAAAGGCTAGAATCGCCCAAGGTAAGATCGATGACGTCTGGCCCTGAAGTTTGTTTTATAGTGCGAGACGAAATTGATCCATCACTGTCTGAAATTGTCACCCCACCACTTAGGAAGCTCCGCTCCCCAATACTTGCTTCGATTGCGGTTACGATTTCTGGTGGAGTATTCTTATCATCACCACCAAAAAGGTCACAAGCACTCAGATGTACTAACCCTAAGCTGATTAAAGAGAGTTGAAATATTTTTTTATTCATTATTATTTTCTCTGATTGTTACAATATACTTACTAAAAACTTACCCTTTTTAGGGTCTTTAAGTACAGAGGTTGGTGTTAATGAATGTAAAAATAGTCAACGCGGGGTTTATTCTGCTCTTAGCTTGGCTGTTAAAACATGATCTTCCCATTTTCCAGCAATGCGCAGATATTGCTTAGCATAGCCTTCTTGTTCAAAGCCTAGTTTTTGCAACACTCTCGCGCTTGCCACGTTGCTAGGCATATAATTTGCCATGATCCTATGCATGTTTCGCTGATCGAACATATGTGAGATTGCAGCTTCTAAGATCTCGGTCATATAGCCTTGACCCGCAAATTGTGATGCTATGGAATAGCCTAAATAACAAGCTTGAAACGGACCTCGTGCAACTTGGGTGAAGCTACATAGCCCAGCTATCTGAGGCCGTTCTGGCAATAACGCAATAAAGTGATAAGCGGTATCGGATCGTGCGGCATGTTCGGCTTGCTCTGCATGACCCAACCAATAGTCCATTGAGTAGTAGCTTTCTGGTCGAGACGGCTCCCACGGTGCAAAGTAATCGCGATTCTCTAAGTGATAAGTGAAAAGCCTCTCTGCATACACTGAAGTGAGTGCAACAAGTTTTGTTCTCGCTGTACGGATCATATCCTCAGTAACCCAAACTTCTCGTCATTTACCCACTTGCCGTTAATTTGAAAGTTATGTTTTAGCGTGCCTTCAAGCTCAAATCCTAGTTTTTTGAGTAGATGGTGAGAGGCATGATTTCCTTGGGTAACGGTGGCGATGAGCTTGTGGTAATTACATTCGTGCAAGGCAAAATCAATGACTGCTCTAGACGCTTCAAAGGCGTAACCCTTTCCTTGAAATTCGGGAGAGAGCATAAAACCTAACTCGGCCTGTTGAAACGGTGTCCACATACTTAAAAATCCGTGTAGCCCGATTGGGGTCGCTGTGGCCGTTTCTTCAATCACTAAGGTGAGCCAAGTGTTATCTTCTTTGTTCCACTGCCCAAGTCCGGCGCTTAAACCATGGTTAAATTTATCACGCAGCGTAGCTTCATCGGTAATTTCACCGACGAAACGCATGACATCTGGTTGTTGATGAAGTTCTAACCAAAGCGGCCAATCTGTATTAAGTATGGGTCTTAAGGTAAGTCTTTCTGTTGTGAGCTGCATGTAAAGTCCTTTCGCTTTGTTAACTTTCACTTATTAAACATGTACGGCCAGACTATCACAAATTATTGATTTATCACGTTTCTTATTTCTTCAATTAAGGCAATGCTCGCCTCATTGTCACCGTGAACACATAAGGTATCGGCGCGCAAGGAAAGTGACTTCCCACTTGCAGTCGTGACACTGCCTTGCTGGTGTAATTGCTTAACTTGCGCAAGTAGCGCTGATTTGTCATGCACTGCGCCCGCTTCAGAACGGGGAGTAAGTAAGCCTTCATCGGTGTACAATCTATCGGCAAAGGCTTCAAAAATCAGTGATACTTTATAGTCGTCGGCGAGTTGTTGGTGACTTGCTTGTTGCGCAGTGGCTAGCACCATCAACTTAAGCTCACTTGGATAGTGTGAAATGGCCTTGATAACACAGCTTAATATCCTTTGTGACTTCATCATATCGTTGTAAAGCGCACCGTGTGGTTTTACATAATTTAGTGTTAAGCCTTGCACCTTTGCCATCCCTTCAATTGCGGCAATTTGGTAATGTAAGGCGTTGATGATCTCTTGCTCTGAGAGCTGCATTGAGCGGCGGCCAAACCCTTGGCGGTCTGGATAGCTTGGATGTGCGCCAAGCGTCACTTGATGCGTGTTGACCAGCTTTAGTGTTTGCGCGAGTACATCAGGATCTCCTGCGTGAAAACCACAAGCGACATTGGCCATGTCGATATGTGGCATCACGTGTTCGTCTAACCCCATTTTCCAAGCGCCAAAGCTTTCACCCAAGTCGCAATTTAATAACATGCTTATTTCCTACTTCGTTACTGCAAGCTCTAAATCTTGTCTATCTGTCACTAATAAATGGTGTGGACTATTCATAATACAAAACTCAGGTGCCGCTTTTGCTATGGCTAACTGAGCTGTCAGGCTAGAACCCCAAAAAACCGGAAGCTGCCCCTCTTTACAAATCAATGGCTCGCCAAAATTAGGCTTGCTAAGATCTTTGATCCCAACCTCATTTGGCTCACCAAAATGAAGTGGCAACGCATAGGGAAGTCGGCTCAGTGTTGCCGCTTGAATGGCACTAATAAGATTTAGCTTGGTTAATGGGCGCATCGCCAATATTTGATTCGCCTCGTACTTATCTACTGAGTTGCAAGATAAATTACTGATGTAAAGTGGTAAAGGCGTGGTTGGATTCGCCGATGGCGGGTTGATTCCATACTGCGCGAGTAAGTTGTCAAATGAAAGATAACTGGCAAAAGCAAAGGTAACTAAGTCGTCGCGCCAGTGCTCTTCTATATTATGGCATTCTTGAACGAGCTGGCCATGTTTTAAAATCTGATACTTGGGGAGGTGGTAGCGAATGTCTATATCTTTCCCTAAAGTGTCAAAGTTGAAATTGCCCGGCTCGCTGGGCGGAATAATCAGCTTGCAAACAGATTGATTACTCTCACAAAAGCGAAAGAATGAATATGCTTCGCTATGTGGCAAAATAATCACATTACATTGTGTGAACCCAGGCACGAACCCTTTAGTAGGACCCGTATAATCACCATCCTTGATCATTTTTCTTATTGCATGAGGTGCACTTAAAGAAGCACTGGGATCCATAGATTCCTCCAATTAGTGGTTTACTGTAACAGGCAGTGAACCTTCCGCTTTCGCTATTCCCAAAATCACTTTGGCCAGCGCCGTGTAGGCAGGCCCAGCTACTTTTTTATCATGATTTACGTCTACATTATAAGCATAACTTGCTAATACTGCGTTACTAAGAGGGCCAAAGGTACTAATTTCGTATGGTGCTCTTAGGCTGATAAATAGCTGCTTTTTACCCAGTTTCTGACCGTATTGCAGTAATGCTTTCAGCGCCTCAGGTTGTACATTACGCGCCACCCCATGCTCTCGTAACTTTTTTACATCGTCCATGCCGCCAATTTCTACCGCACTTTGCGGTGGTGATGCATGTGCGGCGATTATCACGTCGGCCTGTTTAATTGCATCATGTGCAATGTTTGGGTCGTAGGCTTGTAGGCTTGTACAAGAAAGTGTGAGCGAGTTTTTGCTGTATGTTTGTAACGCTTGCTCCAGTGCAAAACATTTTTGTCTGTCAGGCATGATAAGGTGAACAACTTGTGCGTTATCTCTGAGCGGCAATACACCATCATTTTTTACTTCGGTGATAGCCGCTAGTGCAAGCTCTGCTTCTAAGCGACGATGGCTTGGATTACCCAGTGTTGAATTGGCAATGGCCAAAGAAGCGCTCGATTGCGGCAGTTTTGTCTTAAGCTTAGCGATACGCGTCATAGAATCACTGAGTTGCGCTTTATCTAGTTTATTCTTATCAAGTGCTTCAGTTAACTGAGACATATACTGCTCAAAGCGTTTGATGTCTGTACGATTGCGAATAGCAATAGGCATTAGCGCGATATCCACTCCGGCATTGAACGTTTCAATCGTCGCATCGACTGGATTAAAAAAATCGCTGATCCCGGCCATATCTAGCGCATCGGTGACCGTTACGCCTCGGTATCCCAACTCGTGTCTGAGTAGTTGCGTCATGATCTGATAGGACATAGTCGCAGGCCTTATCATGCTCTCACCTTGGGAGTTTACGACTTTACTGTTATCGAGCGCAGGATATTGAATATGGGCGGTCATTATCATGCCAGGAGGCGATGCTTTGATTATCTCGGCAAAGGGCAATAAATCTTGCTGATTAATTTTGTCGCGATCGTGATCAACACGAGGCAATCCTGTGTGGCTATCAACATGTGTATCACCGTGGCCAGGAAAATGCTTTAGCGCAGATAGAACACCTGCGGCCTCAAATGCTTTTACCTGAGCAAGACCTAACTTGGCGACCACTTTGGGATTTTCCGAGAATGAACGCACATTGATCACTGGATTGTTCGGGTTGCTGTTCACATCTACCGTTGGGGCGAAGTTTACGTTGATCCCTAAGCTATTTAGCTCTTTTCCAATTGCGCTTGCCACTTTGGTTGCGTAAGTATCGGCCTGTTTTGGATAGGTTGCCCCAATACTCATATTGCCGGTAAATGACGTTGCTTGTTCACGATTTATTCGCGCAACACGGCCACCTTCTTGATCGATGGCAATAAATAAAGGAAGTTGACTTTTACTTTGTTGTGCCGCACTTTGCAAAGCATTGGTTAGACTGACGATTTGCGCGGTGTTTTGCACATTTTCGGCGAACAAAATAGCGCCACCGATGTCATATTTACTAATTAATTCGGACAGCTCAGGCGGTAAAGTTGTCATCGCTGCTCTACAATCTCCACTTGGCCTTTTGCTTTCACCGCAGTAATAGCGGAAATCGAGCATAAGCTTTTGTCCAAGCATTTGCGAAGTGGTCAGTGGCACTTGTGCTGCTGTTGCGTGAGCTGAAGTGATGAAACTCATGAATGTGATAGTTCCTAAAGTAGTGAGCAGAGATAATAATCGCACAATCAATAATAAACGCTGAATAAAATTGCCTACACTTTAACACTGATTTAGAAGCGACTACAAAATGCTTTCTATTAGGACCTGTTGATCTTTCAAGTTGGTTTTTGCAGCAGTTTGATTGGTATTTATACAAGGCAGAGCCAGCGTAGCATAGTCATTCTATGTAAGTCTGGCGAT
>NZ_JANHZS010000026.1:0-98167 GCF_041414765.1 Pseudoalteromonas sp. DY56-GL79
GAGCGGCCAAAGGGATCAGACTGTAAATCTGACGGCTCAGCCTTCGCTGGTTCGAATCCAGCTCCCTCCACCACTTTCTATTGCTTTATCTCACAATAAGCTTACATATATAAACGAGCTTAAAAACAACCCAAAGCCAAAAATCAAATGTGCTGCCATACTTTTTACCCTTGCCTTAGTCGGCTCTGGTAATTTAGATGCTGCGATCCCTGCACCAAAACAGGGTTGCATAATAAAAAATGGAAAAACACACGTTATGAAGCCAAAAACTAACGCAGTCAAAAGGCTAGGCTCAATCAACCAAGGCTTGCCCACGCTCAGTAGAAACACCAAGGCGAATACAATCCCAATGAAATAATGCATGGACCAGCCAATGACACGTTCACCAGATATTGGTTTACTACGCCCGATACCTTGATGCGTAAGTTGACCTTGACACAAGTGTCCAATCCACCTACCAACTAATGCATAATCTAAGCCCTTTATGGCAAACAAGCGACTGAGCATAAATGCCCACAAATCCATAACAAGCGTTGCACCTACGCCAATCACGACTGCTGGCATTAATATCGAATATAGGTTTTCCACTATTTTTACTCCTCTTTTTTACTGATAGCCGCTATCCTACTAGTTCAAGTTAACTTTAAGTCAAGGGCAAAAATGGATATCAGTGAAGTTGCAAAGAAGTCAGGTTTACCCGCATCCACGCTTAGATATTATGAAGAAAAAGGACTGATCCGATCGATTGGTCGACAAGGGCTCAAACGTGTTTTCCCCCCTTCGATACTTGAACGTCTAGCACTTATTACACTTGGCAGAAACGCAGGCTTTTCGTTAGATGAGATAGCGGACATGTTTACCCCCGAGGGTAAAGCGGATATTGATAGGGTGAAGTTACAATCCAAAGCGGATGAATTAAATGAAACCATTAAGCATTTAACTGCAATGCGAGATGGCCTCTATCACGCTGCAAAATGCCCTGCGCCAAGCCATTTTGAATGTCCGACATTTCAAAAGCTGTTAAAACGAGCGGCAAAGGTGAGGCCCGACAAATAATAGGCATAAACAGGACACTATGCTAATGCTCAATCATCAAGTCACGACCGTGGTCACGTAAGTAACGCCGAGCCATTTTATGGTCGTGGCCATAGTGCTTTGTTACCAAATGCCAAAATGCGCTATTGTGTGCCATGACATGAAAATGGCAAAGTTCGTGCACTACCACATAATCAATTACCCACTGAGGCGCACCAATCAAAAACGTATTAAACGCAAGCACGCCTTTAGATGAAAAACTGCCCCAGCGGCTTTTATAAACGCGTATTTTTAGGGTATCAAAGCGAGCTTGAATATCAGGTTGATAGCGCGCAATAACCATATCTACATAGTCATTTAGCGTTTCGCTTAACAGCGCAACTAATTCACACCATTCATTTTTGACAGCCTTAAGTAAAACCCTTTTGTTATCAAAATCAATTACAGAGGTCGTACTTTCGCCTCTTTGAATGGTAAAGGTCTCGCCGAATACTTGCACAATACCTGTTTCCAGTGGCCGAGGGCTCTTTGGTATGATTTTTAGAGCAAGCTTTGATTTTATCCAATCGGATTTGCTTTCCACCCAATTATGTAACCAGCGCTCGCAAATTTGCTCTGGCGCATACACAAATACTTGGCCAGCTTTTATTTTTATCGCAACGCTCTTACGCTTTCGGCTTTTCTTCAATTGATATTGCAAGATAACAAATTCTTAGTCCCTAAAGCATGCATTATAGTATGAGCAACTTATCAGAGTCACTGCAAACGCCATGTAAGATAATGAATTCGACCAATGATGACAATACACTCATCAATAGTGTGGTTTCTAACACTCTATAAATTAGAAAGATTTTTTCGTTAAATCCCCGTATTTATTATTTTTGCTGCTACGCTTAATGAAAAAGGCATTTTGATTTAGGCAAGCTATGGCTGATAAACCCATTTGCCAATATGTGTCACCTGAGGGAAAAAAATGCAGTGAAATCGATATGGGCTCAGGTTACTGCTTTTGGCATGACAATAAATTCGATAAAGGTGGCTTGGAGCTAAGCCAAAAGCTTGAGCGCTACGCCAAGCGCGGCGGTTTGCTACAAGGCTTAGAGTTGAAGCGAGCCAATTTAGAAGGGCTCAATCTTGTTAACTTTGAAAATCATCATGGTTATGATCTATCTTATAGCAACTTCTATCGTGCCAATTTAAAAGGGGCGCACCTATTTAATAATACCATTAAGCATGCGTCGCTAATGAAGGCTGATTTGAGAGAAGCAAGTCTGCACTGCTGTAATTTAGAAAGCACCAATTTGCTCGGCATAAAGCTGGAAAACACCCGTATCGATAATATGGAACTCGGCGAGCAATTACTGCAAGAGCAGCAAGCTTTTGAAGCTCGTAGAAACCGAGCCAAAGAAGACGCGGAAGACTTGTTCTTACAGTCCGAAGAGATCTATCGTTTACTACGTAAAGGCGCAGAAAACCAAGGACTATTTGAAATGGTTGGGCGCTTTACATACAAAGAGCTGCGCATGCGACATGCCCAGTATCCACGATTTTCAAAACGTCACCTTATTTCCAGCTTTGTCGACTTATTATGTGGGTATGGAGAAAAACCAGAAAATGTCATTCGTTTCAGTCTAGGTATGATAATTACCTGTGCATTTTGCTATTTTCTATTTGGTGTTTCGTTTCAAGATCAGATAATGCAACTGGACTTAGACAACAGTGTATCTGAAAACGTAATGGCGCTGCTGAACAGCTTTTATTTTAGTGTTGTTACCTTCACAACCTTGGGTTACGGGGATATTACGCCTGTGGGGATCTCCCGACTGATCGCAGCGGTAGAGGCTTTTACCGGCAG
Organism: Pseudoalteromonas sp. DY56-GL79; assembly: GCF_041414765.1. Lineage (NCBI taxonomy): Bacteria > Pseudomonadati > Pseudomonadota > Gammaproteobacteria > Alteromonadales > Pseudoalteromonadaceae > Pseudoalteromonas > Pseudoalteromonas sp. DY56-GL79. The sequence continues at coordinate 2,891 of NZ_JANHZS010000026.1, forward strand.
CTTTTCATTAGCGCTATTTGTGGTGGTCTTTGTGAAGCAAATGACGAGATGATACTCATCTCGTCATTTTTAATCCGCGATTTCTGATTTCAGTTGTTCTAAAAAATCCAGCATATATCGGGTGCGGGTTTGTGCCTGCTCACGGGCTGCGGTGGTATGCATGTTATCTTTAATATGCAGCAGCTTAATGAAGAAATGATCTAAGGTATATTTGGTATCGTCAGCTTTTCTGTGCTCACAAAAAGGGTCTTCTACATTGTAAAGATTACGCGCTATCGCCCCACCTACTTTCATACAGCGGCTAACACCTATCGCCCCTAACGCATCCATTCTGTCTGCATCTTGGACAATTTTGGCTTCTAATGTCGTGGGTGTGACACCGGCGCTAAAGCTGTGTGCAACAATGGCGTGGTGAATAGCCTCGAGTTTATCCGTGTCGTACTTCAACTCTGTTAGGAAGGCAACCGCCTTATCTGCTGCTAATTTCGACGCCAGCGGCCTATCTGGATGATTTTTTGCTACGGCAACACAATCATGTAACCAAGCGGCTGGGATCACCACAGCAGGATCCGCACCCTCAGCTTCGCAAAGTGACTTTGCGACTTTAACTACACGCTTGATATGAGACAAATCATGGGCGGTATCTGCACATGGAGTCGACAGCATAAACTCTTCACATGCTTTTTCTAATTCATGCATTTTTAACGTCATTAAGCTCAACTTTTATTAATATCTGACAAATAAACCCACACAAATTCAGCGGGAAAGGCATTACTGATTGTATGTTGCCACACCCTTCACTAAAATGGCAGCTATCAGGAAAGATTAGAGAAAATATATGACTTGCGCGCTATATCTGCAACCAGGCAGAGAAAAATCCCTTAACAGAAAACACCCTTGGGTGTTCTCAAAAGCCATCAAAAAAGTAAAAGGTAAGCCTGCCCTTGGCGATACCGTTAAGATTTACAGCAATGAGGGTAAATACCTCGCGACAGCCGCTTACAGTCCAGACTCTCAGATCAGAGCCAGAATTTGGACATTTGATGAATCACAACATATCGATCAAGCGTTCTTTGAGCAAAAACTCGCACGGGCACTAGCAGCCAGAGAATATGTTATCGCTGAAGGTGGTTTAACTGGCTTTAGATTGTGTGCCGCAGAGTCCGATGGTCTGCCAGGTGTAACAATTGATAAGTTTGATAATTACTTGGTTTGTCAGTTGCTAAGCGCTGGTGCCGAGCGCCACAAGGGTGAAATAGTAATGGCATTGCAATCACTATTTCCCGATTGTCATGTTTACGAGCGCTCAGATGTTGATGTGCGCAAAAAAGAAGGCCTTGATAAAATTACCGGACCGCTTGCAGGCGACGCACCAACCGCCCCCGTCCTTATAAGCGAAAATGGTTTAAAGATTGAAGTCGATATCATCGGCGGCCATAAAACCGGCTTTTATCTAGATCAACGCGACAGTAGAGCCGCGTTAGAACGCTTTGTAAAAGACAAAGAAGTGCTTAACTGCTTCTGCTACACCGGTACATTTGGTCTTTATGCACTGCGCGGTGGCTGTAGTAAAGTAATCAACGTTGACGTATCGCAGCCTGCACTCGACACAGCTAAACGCAATGTAGAACATAATGAACTAGACTTATCGAAAGCTGAGTTTGTTAAGCAAGACGTATTCAAACTACTTAGACAATATCGTGATGAGGGCCGTCAATTCGATACTATTGTGATGGATCCACCAAAGTTTGCAGAAAGTAAGGCGCAGCTTAATGGTGCCTGTCGTGGTTATAAAGATATCAATATGATTGCCATGCAAATATTAAAGCCTGGAGGCACATTACTCACCTTCTCGTGTTCTGGTCTTATGGAACAAAACCTATTCCAGAAAGTCGTTGCAGACGCTGCGCTCGATGCCGGTAAAGAATTGTTGATCATGGAAAGACTAAATCAAGCAGCCGATCACCCTATTGCGGGCAATTATCCAGAAGGTTTTTACCTGAAAGGCCTTATTTGTAAAGTTTATTGATTTAGCAATTTATAGTGGTATTGGAGGAAGCTTCAATACCACCTTTAGGGCTTAGGTAATCTAATTAAATTTGGTGATTTCAAGCCCTACAATCCACTGCTCATCCTGCTCTTGACTACAACGGATCACGGTTGCATGAGCACTAAGCGGCTGGATCATATCGCCACTGGAATCAATGAAAATGTCAACGGTTGAATTTGCTTCAATTGGGTCGCTCACTGTCACCGACAACCCTGTGGCGCTTAAATCGTGACAAACTCCTTGGTGCACTTTACCCGACTCAAGTTCGGTTAATTTTGCTACTGCATCCACCGACATACGCATAAAACGGCGTTTATCTTCATTGATCATATAATGCTCCTACACCATTGATTTTATTTTTTCTAATAGCGATTGCATTGAAAATGGCTTTACCACATAGGCATCGCAGCCGGCATCGAATCCCGCTTTTTGTTCTTTTTCGGACTCTAAACCAGATACCATTAATACAGGAATGTCCTTCGTCTCTGGTGTATTTTTCAACATTCGACAGGTGTCGTAACCGTCAAGGCCCGGCATACATACATCAAGCAAAATAGCATCTGGAGGATCAGCAATCGCATTAGACAAGCAACTCGTGCCCGAGTTTGCATAGCTCAGCTCAAACGCCCCTGACAGCGCCACTTCGAGCATTTCATAGTTAAAATACTCGTCGTCGACCACTAGCAGATGCGGTGCATTTTTCCTTTTCTCTCGTGTGGACATATTCAATGCCGCTTCCTTCTCACAATCCAAAACTTTACTTCCTCATATAATAAAGTAACTGTCGTACTCTAAAATGCAAGTTTATATTTCGCACTCTTTTATCGAATTCAGAACGCGTTTAGCCGAAATCGGATAAGCCGTTCCTAATGTTTGAGCAAACAAAGACACGCGAAGTTCCTGTTGCATCCAAAAAATATTTATAAGCGACTCTGGTACAGGTAATCCAGAAGGAATTTTTGCCAACTTGTCTTGATAGGCCGCAGCAACTTTTTCCAATTCGAGTACACACAGCCTATCTCTGTTTGGGTCTACCGCAAGTTTTTCAAGCCTTTTTTCAATCGCTTTCATGTAGCGTAAAATATCAGAGATTTTGTCAGCACCATGAGCGGTGACAAAGCCTTTAAAGATAAGACCGGATAACTGAGATTTTATGTCGCCGTGCGCGGTGATCATCGTGAGATCCACTCTGCCTTTCATACGCTTGTTAATACTGTGGGCAATACTAAGCACAGCCTCAACTTGCTTCGCAATTTCAACTACAGTGTCACCTAGCTCAGCTCGAATGTGCTCTTTGGCTTTTTCAAACGCGACGTCATCTCTGATCTCGCCAAATGAACGCAGCAGCTTATCAACCCCAGCTTGCGTACAGTCATCAACTAAATCATGCACTTTACCAAAGGGGTTAAAGTACAATCCTAACTTAGCCTTATTTGGTAAGTGTTGCTGCAGGTATTTAACAGGCGAAGGAACATTGAGTAGCACAAGACGGCGCAATCCTGCTTGATGCGCCGCTTGGGCTTTTATTTCGTTATCAAACAGTTCTATAGCCGCACTTTGTTTTTTATCGACTAATGCAGGGAAAGCCTTAATCTCATAATTTCCTTGCTTTTTAGTATATTGCTCAGGCAGCTCGCCAAAATCCCACTGCTGAATATCCGTTTGCTCTATTCCTTGCTCAGCCACTTGCGACAGCGTCTCGGTCACTTGCCCTTGCAACTTTGCTTTAAGTGCCAATAAATCAAAGCTATGGGCTATCACCTTGCCTTTGTCATCGACTACCTGAAATTGCATTTTTAAGTGCGGCTCAAGTGAACTAACATCCCAATCTGACTCGGCGACTTTGACACCTGTCATTCTGAGTAAACGGTTGGCCACCGCTTCGATAAATGAGCCTTGCATTACCTCAACGGCGGCAAGCACAGCATCGGCATAATTTGGTGCTGGCACAAAATTACGTCTCAAGGTCTTCGGCAGTGACTTAATAAGCCCACAAACCAGCTCATGTCTGAGCGCAGGGATATGCCAATCAAAACCTTCATCTTGAACTTGGTTTAACAATGCCAGAGGAATATTGACCACCACGCCGTCGAGTGCTTGGCCTGGGTCAAAGTGGTAACTGAGAGGCAAAATCAAATTCCCCTGCTGCCACGTATCAGGGTAATGGATATCCGTGATATGTTCAGCGTCATGCTTCATTAATAGATCGCGCGTCATATGCAAAAAGCGTTTGTCTTTTTGCTTTTGTGAACGCCACCATTTACTAAACGCAGCACGATTATTTACGTCTTGTGGAATTCGATCGTTATAAAACGCAACCACATCTTCTTCGTCGACTAGGATATCGCGACGCCTCGCTTTATCTTCAAGCGCTTGCACTTCTTCAACCAATTTTTGGTTTGCGCTTAAAAAACCTTCGCTCTGGCCAAGTTGACCATTTGCTAACGCTTCACGAATAAATATCTCTCGGCTAACCACAGGATCAATATCGCTATACACCGTGCGTTTGCGACCAACGATGATCAAGCCGTATAAGGTTTGTTGTTCAAATGCGATAACCGCTCCAGCCTTTTTCTCCCAATGCGGTTCACTATAGCTGCTATTAACTAAATGCTTGGCGAGCGGCGCAATCCAATTTACATCGATCTTGGCGTTAACCCGAGCATAAAGTTTACTGGTTTCCACAAGCTCTGCAGACATTAGCCACTTAGGGCTTTTCTTAAACAGTGTTGAACCGGGGAAAATATGAAATTGGCTGTTACGTGCGCCTTTAAAGACTTGCTTTTGCTTTTCGTCCTTCACACCAATATGGCTAAGCATACCGCTTAGCAATGATTGATGGACAGCTTCATCGCTTGCAGGACTGCTATTTATTTTAAAGCCAAGCTCCTCACATACCGTGGTCAACTGATATACAATATCTTGCCACTCACGTACGCGCATATAGGCCAAAAAGTCTTTTTGGCATTGCTTTCTAAACTGGTTACGCGTCAGTGCTTGCTGCTGCGCTTCAATATAGTTCCATAGATTTAGATATGCAACAAAGTCAGAGTGTTCGCACTCAAAGCGATTGTGTTTTTCGTCAGCGGCTGCACGTTTGTCTTGAGGACGCTCTCTTGGGTCTTGAATAGACAATGCCGCGGTGATCACTATCGCTTCCCAAAGCGCATTATTTTGTGCCCCTGACATCACCATTTTGGCAAGCCTTGGGTCTATGGGTAAGCGACTTAGTTTACGACCTGATTCTGTGAGCTTGGCCTTTTCTCTGCGCTGTGCAGGAACTATCGCCTCCAGCTCTTCAAGTAACGACATACCATCTTTGATATTACGGCTATCAGGCGCTTGTACAAATGGGAATTGACTTATATCACCAAGTCCAAGTGCAAGCATTTGCAAAATAACCGAAGCTAAATTGGTTCTTAGAATTTCAGGATCGGTAAACTCAGGGCGCCCTAAAAAGTCGTCTTCAGAATATAAACGAATACAAATACCGGATGCCACACGCCCACATCGACCTTTACGCTGGTTTGCACTGGCTTGTGATACCGCTTCAATCGGTAAGCGTTGCACTTTGGTTCGATAACTGTAGCGGCTTATTCTCGCAGTACCCGGGTCGATAACATAGCGAATACCTGGTACGGTCAATGACGTTTCCGCAACGTTTGTAGACAATACGATGCGCCGTTGGCTATGGGGCGCAAAAATGCGATTTTGTTCGGCATTAGACAGGCGCGCATACAAAGGTAAAATCTCAACGCCTTTTAAATTGCGTTTTGCCAGCGCGTCAGCGGTGTCACGAATTTCACGCTCACCGTTCATAAATACCAAAATATCCCCGGGTCCTTCGGCACAAAGCTCATCAACCGCATCAAAAATGCCCTGCAACTGGTCATTTTCTGCTTCGCCATTTTGTGAGTCTACATCTTCAACTGGACGATATCTCACTTCTACTGGATAAGTTCGTCCTGACACCTCAATAATAGGTGCGTCACTAAAATGTTTGGAAAAACGCTCAGGGTCAATGGTTGCTGAGGTAATAATCACTTTAAGATCTGGACGCTTCGGCAACAGCTGCTTTAAATAACCCAGAATAAAATCAATATTCAGGCTACGCTCGTGCGCTTCATCAATGATGATTGTGTCGTACTGGTTGAGGAATCTGTCTTGTTGAATTTCCGAGAGCAAAATACCGTCGGTCATCAGTTTTACGTATGTATTGTCAGAAACTTGATCTGAGAAGCGAATTTTAAATCCAACTTCTTGCCCCATCTCGCAGCCAATTTCCTCTGCGATACGGGTAGATACGCTTCTTGCCGCTAGTCTTCTAGGCTGTGTATGACCAATATAGCCATCCACGCCTCGACCAAGCTCTAAACAAATTTTAGGTAGCTGCGTGGTCTTCCCCGAGCCTGTTTCACCGGCAACAATGACCACTTGGTTATTCGCGATGGCTGCTTTGATGTCGTCTTTTTTCTGGCTGACGGGTAGTTGCTCAGGATACTCTACTGCTGGAATATTGGCACTTCTTGTTACCTTTAATTCTTGGCTTTTTGCAATCGCAGCCGCTACTTTTGCGACTACCTGCTTTTGCTTTTCTTGATCGGTAATTTTTTTCGCACCATGGAGGCGCTTTTTGAGGATGAAGTGATCCTTTTTAAGACATGAATTTAGCTCTTTGAACAGCGAGTCAACCTGCACTACACGACACCTTGTGATTACATAAAACGCCGTGTAGTTTATCAAATCAGATTAGACGAACCCAACTAAATTTGGTTAGGAATTGAGATTTTTGCTGTTATTCTCAAGGCAACTCCTCATGGGTTACCTTAACAGCTCGTAAATTTCATCGCTTTATACGTAACGGTGACCAGAGACATAAGCATCATGTAAATGCTTATCCAACGCTAATAGCACGTTTGCACGACTGATAACCCCAAGTAAGCGACCTTCATCGTCAACTACCGGGTACACTTTGGGCTTGTTGCAAATCATCAAATCTGCCATTTGCACTATGCTGTCTTCGCGTTTTACACACAGAGGCTCTTTTGTCATCACATCGGACACCACACTATGAGACTCATTTTGATAGGTCGCCTCTAGCATTTTTTTGAGGCAATCCTGCTCAGATAAAAACCCAATAACCCGCCTTGCTTCGTCTATAACCGGCCCGCCCGACTGGCCGCTTTGTAGCAGCTTTTCTACCGCTGATTCTACGCGCATGTCCTGTTTGAATGTTACGGGGCGATGATTTAAGTAGTCTGCGACTTTTATTGATTGCATTGCTCATCTCCATTAAAAACGCCAGCTATCATGATAATAATAGCTGGCATTTGAAGAACTTGCTTAGTCTCAACGAAATATTGTTTTACTCGCTATAAATACCAACATAGGTCTGTGTTGTTGACGACTTGCTCGCACGATACATCCCCGCGGTATTAAATGGCATGCTAATATTTCCTTTAGGGTCAACAATGATCACCCCACCCGTGCCACCAATTGGATAAAGCGTATCAAAAATCACTTCTTTTCCCGCTTTTTCAATCGACTTGTTTTGATAAGCGACACGAGCACAAATATCAGCTGCGACATTATATCGAATAAAATACTCACCATGTCCCGTTGCTGACACAGCACAAGAGCGGTTATCCGCAAATGTGCCCGCCCCAATCACTGGTGAGTCACCTATCCGTCCAAAGCGTTTAGCCGTCATCCCACCGGTTGACGTTCCAGCCGCTAAATTCCCCTGTTTATCAAGTGCGACAGCCCCCACAGTTCCCATCTTATATTGGCTCTCTAATTGTTGATGTGCCGCCTGATAGTCTTTGGTCGCCGCTTCTTTTATCTGCAATCGCTTTTTCGCCTTTAAGAGTGATTGATAGCGAGCATCGGTGTCAAAGTAGTTGTTTTCCACTAACGTAAAACCGCGTTTCTTAGCAAAGTCTTCTGCACCTTCACCACTTAGCATGACGTGTACTGAGTGCTGCATTACTTCTTTTGCCAGATCGATTGGGTTTTTAATGTGCTTCACCCCCGCCACAGCGCCCGCTTGGCGATTACGACCATCCATGATTGATGCATCTAGCTCATGCCCTTCATCATAAGTGTACACGGCACCCTTACCAGCATTAAAAAAAGGAGAATCTTCAAGAATGTTAATGGCTGCCGTTACCGCATCAAGGCTTTCTCCACCTTGTTCTAGTACCTTATAACCCGCTTCAACGGCTTCTTTTAGCTTAGCTTTGTATTGTTTTTCTTTTTCTGGTGTGAAGTTACTGCGCTCAATCGTACCAGCTCCTCCATGAATGGCGATCGCAAACGGGGTCGCTTTCTCGTCAGCGACGACAGCTGTCGTCGACAAGGCTAATAATGCTGCTAGCAAAGAGTTTTTTTTCATTTTTATACCTTGGTTCGTTATTAAACTTCAGCATGAGGTGAATTTTAGAACGATGCAAGCTTTCGCGTTAAAATACTCCTTTCAACTCAACAAGAAGAACGCCGAGTAGCGTATAACTGTCGTTGGGAAACACGCTCGGTTTGGATCCCTCGAGGCGGTTCATACTGTCCTATTCCAAACGCTAAGTAATACCAATTTGTCTTAATACTTGCTCAATTTGAAGGTGCAAATTGGTGTAGCACTTATAAAATAGCATCCACAAAAAAGCGCTTCCTCTGGAAGCGCTTCTATCGAATCATTCTATATCTAAACGCGATTAGCTCGCTTCGCGCTGTGCCTTCATTCGAGCAAGGCGCGCTACTTGATGTGTAGAAGTTAAGAATGCGAAGATTGGTGCTAAATAACCACGTTTACGTAGCTCTAGGAAATCTTCGTCACCTAATTCATTTAACTTACGCTCATCCACAAGGTAGATACCGTTGATGTCTTTTTTCTCACCACGGATTTCTACCGTTAGTGTTTGTTGAACTAGAAGCTCTTTGTCAGCAAGATACTGAGTAAACGCTTCAGTTACGCGAGCAAACTCAACATAGCTAACTAACGCTTCTTTACGACGACCTAGATATTCAGTTTCTTTACCGTCTTCGAAAAGCGCATTGCCTTCTTCTTCACTAACTAGCGGGCTTGCTTCATCAATAACAATACCAAACTGATCTTGCTCAGGGTGCTTAACCAAACCAAACGGGTAACGTGCAGCGGCCATTGGCACAAAGCTGCCAGTCCACTTGTCACCGTCTACAAATAAGTTTTCACCTGGCTGAAGACCAAACATAGCAACCGCTTGAAATTGACCTGACTCAGTGTTTTTAACAAACGCCATTGGGAATTCTGTCGCTACACGCGCAAACTCATGCGCCACTACAGGCATTAAGTGCTGAGTTTTAAGGAAATCAACGTTCACGCCATTTTTTACTTTGATGTTAGCGTGCTTTTCGTTGTGTAAAGGCTGCACTTGTTGTTCCGCCATAATACTGCTCCATTATTTTACGTATTTGTTACTTTATTTATTGCCCCTAAGGCTAGCGGTTTTCGGGGCAAATTGGAAGTTAAATATTTATTTAAGCATTACAGATCTTTCATACATTTGAATAGTCTGCTTTATCATTACGATGACATATATTGCCTCAATTGTTTAAGCCACTCTCCATGATCTAAAAGAGCTCCTTTAGCTCGCCTTAGTTGCTCATTGTTCTTATCTAATAATTTAAGCCCAATATCAAACTCTGCTTGAGACGTCGTTTGCGGGTGAGTGTTAAATTTCATTCCATACAGAACATATAAAAAGTTCTTTTCATTAAATAGCTCAAAGCGACTCCAAAAATCCATTTGTTGGGGCGAACGTAGCTTAAATTTTGCAAGCTTCCGCTCTAGAGAGTCTGAGAGCTTTACCTCGCTTCGATACTCTACCCAAAAGTCACTATCAACCCTGTCAGAAAGGATATAATGCAACTGGATGAAATCGATTGTACTTTCCCATGCGCAGTTCACTGCATCATTATAGTGGTCACTGAATACCGATATCTCAGCTCTAGAAAGTGGGAAATTCTTCGACAAGAATTCCGCAGAAAAGTCTGTTAGTAAAATAGATGTTGCTTCCAAAGGCTCGACAAACCCCTGCGCTAGTCCTAGCGCTACACAATTTTTACTCCAGCTTTGATTCCTATAGCCCACTCTCATTTCTATTTTTCTAGGATTCACAGAGTCAACATTCAGCATTCTTGCATACGTTTCTAAAGCCTCTTTATGTGACATATATTTAGACGCATAAACAAAACCAGTTCCAGTACGGGAAGTAAGGGGGATTTCCCACATCCAGCCAGCTTTATGTGCGGTTGCCGTTGTGTAAGGATTCAAGCTGCTTGGATCATCTCTTTCTATCTGCTGTACTAGCGCTGTATCTACCAACAACTGCTCACTTTTATCCTGAAAACTGTCATTAGAAACTGAGCTTATTAGCTTCGCTGAAAAACCAGTACAATCTACGTAAAAGTCAAAATGCAGTATGTCTCCATTTGTCATGCAAAGAGATTCAATATGTCCTGTTTGATCTAGTTTAGATTCATCAACTGTTCCATTTAAAACTCTGACATTAAATCTATCTAGGGCATTGCGTTTGAGTAATTTTGCGAATTTTGCTGCATCGAAATGATATGCGTATGGTAGCACACCTTGATAGTTGCCATCGGTTTTTAGTTTAGGTGCGAGCCCCGATTCACAGACCCTTGATTGTATCCCAACGTAATCAAACGGTATTTTTTTCCCTAAATTTAACCATATATTAGTTATATCCAGTCCTTCGGGATATGGCGCTTCAAATGGGTGATAATAAAAGTTATGTGCTCCATGAACTTTTTCATCAAGCCACGAAACAAATCTTATCCCCTGCTTGAAGGTAGCATCACAGCTCCCCAAAAGCTCCGCTTCAGAAATACCAAATTTTTTTAGGCTTTTAACTATGTAAGGAACTGTACCTTCTCCAACACCAATACTTGGTATATCTAAAGATTCAATTACTGTAATCTCGACATTGCTATTTGAAGAAAGCGCTAAGCCGAGATGATTAGCTGCTAGCCAACCAGCTGTGCCCCCACCAACAATTGCGATCTTGGTTATATTCATCTCGCCCTCTTGAAATAAAAAAGCCCAGTAAAAACTGGGCTATAGCTTACACAATTTATAATTAGAAGTTAAAATTAACACCTAATCTATAAGTTGCTTCGCCACGGAAAGACCATGTTGGGAAACCATCCTGAAGCGCAGGCTTAACATCAGCACCAACCTCTGCCGCACCATACTGAACATCATCTTCCTCGGTAACATTTACGACTTCAAATGTCAACGCTGCGTAGTCTGTAACTTGCCAACCGAAAGTTAAATCAAGTGTACCAAAGTCATCGTGCATACGGTTTCCGTAATAGTTACCGTATTCACGAATCATGTATTCAGATCTCCAGTTATACGCTGCTCTCGCCGAGAATTCATCATTTTCCCAATAGCCAACTAGATTTAGCATATGCTCTGATGACTCGGTAAAACGGGATAGATTATCAGTATAAACCTCTGCTGGTGCACCTGCATCTGTGTATGTGTAGTTAGCGTTTATACCAAACCCATTATCCCAAGCATGATTCCACTGGAATTCAACGCCATCAATCTCGCCGCCACCTGCATTTTTATAGCGATTTACGGTCCAATCATCAGCTGGTGTAGTAAGGTCATTATTAATTACACCAATTTGTTGATTAAAATCAGTCGTCGCAACAATAAAATTACTCACATCCTTTATAAAGTAAGTTACGGCAAATAGGCCATCTTCACCATAATAATACTCTAAACTAACATCGGCTTGAGATGATTTCATTGGTTTCAGGTCAGGATTACCGTAAGTAATCTCCTCATTACCAATACGGTCATCAGGATAACCAGTTACTTTTGAAAGTAGTAAGTTGTCGTAGTTTGGACGAGTAATAGCTTGACCAGCTGAAACGCGAAGAATTAAGTCTTCAGATAGGTCAAAGGTAATATTAGCACTTGGCAACACATCATTGTAATCACCATCAACACCTACTGGAGCTTCGCTCCAACCATTGTTATTTGCAAGAATATCAGCTGGGCTATTATCGATGATATGACCTTTTGAAGTCACATCTGTACTGACATATCTTAGCCCGAAGTTACCTCGGAAACCTTCGCCTTCAAAAGACGCCATAGCATACAATGACAGATTGTCTTCTTCTATTTTTCCGTAGCCCGAACGGTTATAAGCAAACTGATCGATTAGAGACAATGTAGCATTAATCATTGCATCTCGGTTTGCACGAGGAATAGTCCAACCATCATAGCCAATTGGCATTGTACCGCTATATAAATCCTGAACACTAAAATAGTTGGCAAAACCTCCTGCATTTTCACCATCTGCAGGGGCTGTTATTTTTGACTGGTCGTATACAGCCGTATATAGCTTTTTCTCAAATTCATGTTCAGTATATCTTACCCCAAACTCAAGTTTGTTGATCGCGCCAAAGTCAACGTAGTAATCAAAATCAACTTGACCATACACTTCCTCATCTTTATTTGGACCCTTTATACCTGTCCAAGTAGACGTTGTACCATATGCAGGTAGCTGTTCAACGGTAAAGCCAAGATCAGCACCATCAAGTTTTATTTGTTTACCAGTTGCATCTACGACTCCCCACCAGTTTACTTGGTCGAAGTTAGCATCGGACGTTTGCTTTAGTCCATTTCCATCAACATAAGCATTTCCCCACCAACCAAAACCAAAGTTAGCACTCATGTCTGTACCACCTTCCGCTTTCGAGTGACCAAGAACACCTGAGATTTCATAAGTATCAGACTGGTACTTCCAGTTAAATTCTAGAGTGTCTGAAGTCATTTCTCCTTGGCGAGCCCAATTTTGGAAAAATACGTTGCTTCCTCTATCTTTTGGCGTATCGCTATATGTACAGACGCCAGCAGCATTGTACGTTTTACATACTGATTCTTCCGGTGTCCAAGCGCCCCAGTTATTATCAGTACCAAAGTACATATTAGCACCAGTGCTGTCAGCGCCGAGCTCTAATGAAAGTGCGTGAATACCCAATTCAAGTTGTTCTGTTGGACGATATTGAAGCGTTACATCTATAGCTGTGCGCTCTTGATCTTGTAAAAAACTTGAAGGTTGTACTGATGAGTTTCCACCCCAATCAAGATCGGCTTCGGTGCCTTGACGAAGATATTCACGATCGATGTATGCAGCGGCTACAAGTACACCAAAAGTTTCATCTTTGTTTTTCCAACTGTATAGCCCAGAAACTTCAGGAGATATCTCCTCGTTTAGGGTACCATACTCGCCTTTTAGCGAAAGAAACGATGTATTAGATTCTAAGTCAAGAGGCTTGCGTGTTTTTACGATTACTGTACCACCGATACCACCTTCAACCAGGTTCGCCTGTGTCGCTTTATAAACTTCAATTCCGCCAATCAGCTGTGACGGTAACATAGAATAATTAAATGAACGGTCTAAATTCATTTGATCATACCAGCCGGTTGAAGCCACATTCTGGCCGTTTAACGTAGTCAACGTCATAGAAGGATCGGTACCCCTAATGGATACAGAACTACCTTGACCAAAAGCTCGTCCAACGCTAATACCTGGAATACGCCCTAACGCTTGACCTACGTCTGAGTCAGGAAACTTACCGATATCTTCAGCGCTCACTGCGTCAACAACTGCAGTCGCGAATCTTTTTGTATTAATATTTTCTTTGTTTGATGCTCGCAAGCCACGAACTTCAATGACTTCTACGTTTTCTTGTACTTGATTTTGGCTTTGACTTTCTTCTGCAACTACAACGCCTGAAAAGCCCGCACCTAGTGCGATGCTGACGTTAACTGCAAGTAAGCTTTTTTTGAAATTATTAGCTAACACAGGATTCCCCTTGAATCATTTTGTTGGTTTTTTAAATCACTTCTGCCCAGTGATGATGACAACGCTGTCATCTAATAACAAACCATACACCCTAAATTACATATTCGCTACAATTTTTTTGGCCTGTTATTCAAAAAATATTCATATAGATAGATATCTTATTGATAAATATAAACTTAAATATAGCCAAGATATGGTTTGTTACAAAAACGATTGGAGAATAGCACAAAAAATTTTGCTGCTGTAGGGTTTTAAGATGGAATTGTCTCAATAAAGGGACATTTTAATTATCTGAATACACACAAGGGGATGTGTATTCAATTCCCTCATCAAGCTTGGGCAGAAGCTAAAGATGAGAATCAATATCAATGACAACGCTGTCATTATAGATTTATCTGTAAGTACTGTCTAGTTCTTTTAAGAGAATTTTTTATGACAAAGGCTTATAAAATCTACGATCAGCGAGTTAGTTATCACTATCTTTTGCACAAATTTAAATACCCCATTACGGGACTTGTTGATTTTATAATGATCGTATCTTGAATCAGTAAAATTTATTGCTTTTATTCGTAAGAAGTAAGAAGTAAGAAGTAAGAAGTAAGAAGTAAGAAGTAAGAAGTAAGAAGTAAGAAGTAAGAAGTAAGAAGTAAGAAGTAAGAAGTAAGAAGTAAGAAGTAAGAAGTAAGAAGTAAGAAGTAAGAAGTAAGAAGTAAGAAGTAAGAAGTAAGAAGTGTTGTCGCTTCGAGCTTAATGTCCAGAGATATTCAATCAGTTGACTCAAATAATCGAGACAAGGCCAGCTATCACGCCAGCCTTACATTTTACTGTTTCTAGTACATGCACTCGGGTTACGGGCACCAAAATACGGTCAAATTAATATCAGGGTGATTTAATACAGCGCGCAGTGGTACTTCATACTCTGAGCCGGGTTGTTTTGCCGCTTCATACACCGCCTTTTTTTCATCACCAGAGATCAATAAAACAGCCGCCTTAGAGTTAGCTATTCCCGCCAAAGACAAACTCATGCGCTCGGTGATCTCACCTGTCACTTCGCTTTGATGAGCATTAATTGCGCATACGGTGTTTGTGGTCGTTAACGCGTGCTCTAGGCCCTTTGCATTTGGAAATAAACTGGCGGTATGACCATCCGGCCCCATTCCCAAAATAGTAACATCGAACGGTTTTTTCAACGCTGCATAAGCAGACTCACATAGAGCAGCGCCCTCTTCTGCTGACACTGCCGCATTCTTCATTGTTACAAATCGAGCATTTGCCGCTTTGTCTTGCAGTAATGTCGACTTGATAAATGCTTCGTTAGACTTTTCGTGTTCCGGTTCGACCCAACGTTCATCAACCATAGCAACCGTAATTTTGTCCCAGCCTAGTTCAACACCAGAAAGGTAACGATACGCTGGAGCCGGTGATGAACCACCAGATACTAACAGCACAGCTTCACCATCTTGTGCAATCCCTTGGCTAAGCCCTGATTGGAGTAGCTCTGCAAGCGCTGCTGTCATCTCGTCTTTGGAGCTGAAATTTCTTTCTGTTAACTGTGCCATTACGCTTGCTCTCCCGCGTTGAACCAAACATGTTTGTTTTCTTCTAGCAGTTCATCGGCGTCTTCAGGACCCCAAGAGCCAGCACGATAAAGTGACGGAGCCCCTTTACTCTGCCAACGCTCAATGATTGGATCAACCCACTGCCACGCTTGGCGCACTTCGTCACGGTGAATAAATAAAGCAGGGTTATTTGCAGCGGCGTCTAGCATTAAGCGCTTATATGCGTCTGAATGATAGCCATTGTTATACTTTTCACTCAATGAGATATTTAGCGTCACTGGCTCTAGTTGCATTTCAAGGTTATCTAGACGCTTAGACATTAGCGTTAACTGAATACTTTCTTCAGGCTGTAATCTTATCACCAAACGGTTTGGCTGAATTGGACCCGCCGCATCACCATAAACATTGTGAGAAACAGGCTTGTACTCAACCACAATTTCAGCACAACGCTTTTTCATACGCTTCCCTGTTCTTAAATAGAAAGGCACGCCAGACCAACGCCAGTTATCAATGTGAGCACGAATAGCAACAAATGTTTCTGTTTTACTCGACCCTTCACCCAACTCTTCTAGGTAGCCGGGTACCAGCTTACCTTCAAGGTCGCCTGGCACATATTGGCCACGCACAACATTATTATCTACATCTGTGTCAATTAGCGGCCTAAGCGCTTCTAATACTTTAAGCTTTTCAGTGCGAATGCTGTTGGCATTAAGTTTATGTGGTGACTCCATCGCAACCAAGCAAAGTAGTTGCAATAAGTGATTTTGCACCATATCACGAAGCGCACCTGCTTTGTCGTAAAAGCCTGCACGGCTTTCAAGACCGACTGTTTCAGAGATACTGATCTGAATATTATCTATGGCTTTAGCATCCCATAGATTCTCGAAAAGTGCGTTTGAGAATCTAAGCGCCATCAGGTTTTGAACCGTTTCTTTACCTAGATAATGATCGATACGGAATACTTGCTCTTCCGAGAAGAACTCACCGATTTTGGCATTGATTTCTTCTGCAGATTTGCCGCAATAACCAATAGGCTTTTCAACAACTACACGTGATTGCTCAGTGATTAGCCCTTTGATTGACAATAGCTCACAACAACGGCCATAAACCGCTGGAGGAAGTGACAAGTAGAATACACGAGACTTATCTTCCCCATCAGCCAACATATTCTTTAGCGTATCCCAGTGTTCATCTTCTTCAGTAACGTTGACTACCACAGGCACTAAAAACTGTTCAAATGCGGACCAATCTTTCTTGTTGTATTCGCCTTTGCCAAGGTGAGTTTGTAATGCGATATGTGCCGTTTCGATAAATTCTTGTTGTTTGTTTTGTTCACGAACGGTCGGTAAGATGCGAGTGCCTTCAGGTAAGTTACCTTCTTGATATGCACGATACAAGGCAGGTAGGAGTTTGCGAAGTGCTAAATCGCCTCCCCCACCAAAAATTACGATGTCAAAAGGATTAAGCATAATTCACTCTCATTAGGTTAGGCGTGCACTACAAGCACGCAGTGTTTATTCGATTTGGAGCCACTCCAAAGCCTACCAAACTCATTGTGTAACGGGTGATGATTTCGATTGCAATGCGCTAGTAATATCAATTTGACTTAAGACCTGCTCAATTTGAGGGATTAAGTAAGTTGGTATAAATGAGTCTTAGAAACCTGTATTTCCTCTCACAAAAATACAGGTTCTAAGTACTCCAGCGCTACCCGTTCAAAGGTATTCTGTTTACTTCAAGTTCCACTCGAAGTACTAATTTGTTCTCTTTTGCTTGTAATAAGCGATTAGACCCGCCGTTGAGCTATCATGAGGGTTAGAAACGCCTTCTTGTGTTAACTCGGCTTCAATATTTGATGCCAGTCCTTTACCAAGCTCAACACCCCACTGGTCAAATGAACACACATCCAAAATGATGCCTTGGCAGAAAATTTTGTGTTCATACAAGGCAATTAGTCGGCCCACAGCTTTTGCATCTACCTTATCTAAGATAAATGAAGAGGTTGGACGGTTACCTTGGTGTATTTTATGCGGGATCAACTTATCAATTTCCGCATCCGACTTACCTTTAGCCGTTAAATCTTCACGTACCTGCTGTGCATCTACACCCGTCATCATTGCTTCCGTTTGCGCGAAGAAGTTAGACAGTAAAATATCGTGATGCTGGCCTACTTTGTTTTGCGGTTCAATCGAAGCGATGAAATCGGCCGGTACAATCACATTACCTTGGTGTAAACACTGATAAAAAGCGTGCTGGCCATTTATCCCTGTCATGCCCCAAATAATTGGCACAGTCGTATAGTTTACCTGCTCTCCTGCAAAAGTAACATGCTTACCATTACTTTCCATTTCACCTTGTTGTAAATACGCAGGCAGCATATGAAGCGCCTGATCATAAGGCAAAATCGCTTGTGCTTGATACCCTAAGAAGCTGGTATTCCAAACGCTGAGTAACGCCATCAACAGTGGAATATTGTCTTCGTTGTTTGCCGTTTTAAAGTGCTCATCAATTTCAAACGCACCTTCCAGCACTTCGATAAACTTATCGAAGCCTAAATAAAGTGCGATTGGTAATCCTATCGCGCTCCAAAGCGAGAAACGACCGCCAACCCAGTCCCACATCGTAAACACGTTGTCATCGCTAATACCAAACGCTCTGGTCTTCTCAAGGTTGGTGCTCACCGCAACAAAATGCTTGGCGATTGCCGCTCTATCATTTGCAGCATTCAAAAACCACTCAACGGCAGTCTTTGCATTGGTCATAGTTTCAGAGGTTGTGAAGGTTTTTGATGACACAACAAACAGGGTTGTTTCTGCGTCCAAACCTTTTAGTACTGAAGCAATCTGTACACCGTCAACATTCGAAACATAATGCACGTTTAGCTTGTCATCTGCATACGCAGCAAGCGCATCAGTTACCATTTGCGGGCCTAAGTTAGATCCGCCAACGCCAATCGCAACCACATCTTTTACAGCTTTGCCTGTATACCCTTGCCACTCACCTGAACGAACTCGGTTACTAAATGCTTGTAGTTTTTCTAATTCTGCATTGACTTGTTCAGTAACGTTCACACCATCCACATAAATAGGTGTATTAGCTCGGTTACGCAGTGCTGTATGTAAAACCGCTCGGTCTTCGGTGATATTTATTTTTTCACCAGAAAACATCTTTTCTCGCCAAAGCGCGATATCGCTCTCTTTTGCGAGCTGCATCATCTCAGAGAATGTTTGGTCATCAATGCGTTGCTTGGAAAAGTCGAACAATACACCTGAGATTTGACGAGAGAACTTTTCAAACCTATGTGCATCGTTTTCAAACATCGTTTTTAAATGCTGTTGCTCTACTCGCTGCGCAGAACTACTGAGCTTTTGCCAACTATCCAAATCTACACGACCACCCATTACACATTCCCCTAAGACGTAAGTGATTGTTAGTTACCTTACTTTTCAGGTAGTAACAACAAAGAAACATTATTAAACAAGCACATTATGCCAAAATGACAACGCTGTCAAATTGCTTCTTTTCAATTTTACATTGCGAATAATAACCTAAAATAAAATTTTTGACACCGGTATCATTCATTTATTTCTGCGAATTGTAGTGCTAAATTCTGTACTTATTAGATAGACTAAGAAAAACAGATGATCCTTTTATTAAGCCGATGCTCGTCTTAACGGCTTAATATCACAGAAATTGGGCGCTAGCTTCTGCATACATAAAGCGCTACTATTCCTCTGTGCTTAATAATGATCGATACAGACCTGTAAATAGAAGAACAACTACATGAAAGTCACTATTAATGATGTTGCCAAGCTAGCTGGCGTATCTATGAAAACCGTATCGCGGGTAATCAATAAAGAACCTTCGGTTAGAAAAAAAACCTACGATCAAGTAATGCAGGCTGTAAAAGAGCTTAATTATCAGCCTAATATCGCTGCGAGAAACTTAGCTGGTACTTCTTCATTTGCAATTGGCTTGGTCTACGACAATCCCAATGCGTATTATGTAATTGATATGCAAAACGGGGTGTTATCTCGCTGTAGAGATGAAGGATATGAGCTCGTCATCCACCCCTGTGAATCCAATTCGGAAAATATGGCCGAAGAATTCGTCACTATGATCAAACGCTCACGTCTTGCAGGTTTGGTCTTGACTCCTCCTCTATCCGAGCAACAAACCATTATTGATATGCTAGATGAGCTGGGCATTCATTACGTTCGTCTACTTTCAGGTCGAGCGCAAGAAGCGGAAAATAGCGCAAATAACTGTATCTTTGTTGACGACTACGCTGCAGCCTATGAAATTACTGAGCATTTGATCCAACTTGGACATAAAAAAATTGCGTTTGTACTTGGCGATGAAGAGCACAAATCAACGACGGAACGGTTAGCCGGATATCGCGATGCCCTGAAAGCACACGATATAAAACAAGACGATACACTGCTCTATCACGGTACTTACTCATTTGAATCAGGGGTAAAAGGCGCTAAAGCGCTGCTGGCCGATGGCAATCCAAACCAAATCTCTGCAATTTTAGGTGGTAACGATGAGGTAGCCGCTGGAGCTTTATTTGCTGCGCGGCTGATGAATATAGAGATCCCGGGTCAATTGTCTATCAGTGGCTTCGAAGACTCTCCATTCTCCCGCCAAACTTGGCCAAAGCTTACGACTGCACATCAGGCTAACAACATTATTTCTGAACATGCTGCGCGTTTATTGTTTTCTAAAACACGGGGACATCGAAAAAATGATAAAGAAGTCTCACATGTTTTCACACCGAGTATGGTGGTTCGTGAAAGCACGGGTAGGATCACACAATAGCTATTTAACCTGAGGTTTGGATAAGGAATGAGCTAACTCATTGTTTTTAAGCCCACATTAAATTATACCCTTATCTAGCCAGACAGTTTTGGGGATAACAAGGCGAATTTACACACCAATAGCTGGCTATTGGAAGTGAATTCAACGCAGTTAGCGCTAAAATTGGCTGCTAGAAAGGCATTAATTATCTGAAGCTCAGGTTATTTATTTAGTCGGCTCTTGAGCCGACTAACATCAAAAACTCTCACTATTTCGCCAACAGTTCTTCACTCTTACTCGACCATGCATTGATCAGCGCCTTGACCAGAGATGCAAGTGGAATCGCAAAGAATACCCCCCAAAATCCCCATAAACCACCAAAAAATAACACTGCAACAATGATATAAACAGGGTTGAGATCCACAGCTTCTGAAAACAATAACGGCACTAAAACATTACCATCTAATGCTTGAATAATGCCGTACGCGATGAGAATAGTCCAAAATTCTGGCGCTAGCCCAAATTGAAACAAAGCAACTGCGGCAACGGGTAAGGTAACGAGTGCAGCACCAATAAATGGGATAAGTACAGAGAGCCCAACCAACGTCCCCAGTAGTGCAGCATAACGTAAATCCAAAATAGAAAAGGTCACAAAGCTCACTACACCAACGATGACAATCTCAAAAACTTTACCACGAATATAATTCATGATTTGTTGGTCCATCTCGTGCCACACTTGTGAAATGAGCTTTCTGTCCTTGGGTATAATTTTTGAAATTCCAGATGTAAGCTCTGATTTGTCTTTCAACATGAAAAAAGCAAGCAGCGGCACTAAGACTAAATAAATCATCCAAGCGACAACGTCTTTTAATGAAGTTAATGAGGCTGAGACAATAACTTCGCCAAGCTCTAGCAGTTTGCTTTCCACAGAGCTCACAATTGCCTGTACCTGAGTTGTAGAGATCAGCGTCGGATAGTATTCAGGTAAATGTAACAGGAAGTCCTTACCCTCTTCTACCATAGTTGGACTTTCTTGGAGCAGGTTACTTAACTGTTGCCACAGAACGGGAACGATACCAAATACCAGCCCCAAAGCGACCCCCACAAATACCGCCATTACCACTACTGCTGATAACATCCTACTGCCAGTCACTCGGGTAAGCTTGTTCACTGGCCATTCTAGTAAATAAGCAATGACAATTGCGACCAGTACCGGCATGACATAACTGCCAAAAAAGTACAGCAAAGCAACCGTAGCAACTAGCATCAGCAATAGAGTAACGGAATGTGGATCTGAAAACTTTTTGATATACCACGCTTTTACTAACTCAAACATCCATGATCTCCAAACACACTTCACCACTTTCAATTTCAATAATTTGGTAACTCACTGAGTTACCATCCAAATATTTTTTTATGTCTAACAAGCTTTGATCCTGACTCATCAGCAACTTTAGTTTGCCTAGAGTATAGTCATGACGCTTTAACCGCCACTTAAACTGAACAAATAATGCGGGACAGGTAAATTCTCGCAAATCATGTACAAATTTTGTTGTCTTGTCTCCACACAAATCACTCAATGCGGTAGCCCTCAAGGCGTTGATGGTTTATTCTTAATAGCATACTCTACTTCTTGGGAATCTTAATGCCAGGCGTTAATAATAAGGCCCGATTGCCAGCCAATCCAACACTAAAAGAAATAAATTGGTACAAAAAGCAAATTAATTGGGGTGAACTTCCGCCTTTTTATCACCTTGTCGCTTCTGCGGTAAGCGAATGCGAAGGTCTGCTCCATCACGGCTTTGATAATGCAGTAAAACGTTTGCTAGATAAGCGAAACTGGAATATAGAACTGTTAGGTGGTTATGAAGACGACAGTGGCATAATCCACTGTGACAATAAACCTCAAATAGCATTACATCAAGCATTTACTGATAGAGGCTTTGAGCTTTGGGCTTACCCAATAGCCAAAGGCACCAAGATTGATGCCTATGTTAAAGATAATCGTTTTTTAGAATTCCGAGTGTGGGATCCGCACACGATGAAAAACTTACTGCGCATCAACCAGCTCCATAAATTCATTGCGTTTTACTTTGAACGTGGTGATATAGCCGACAAAGCTTTAATACTTCATGCGCACAAAGTGCTACATATGACAGTGACGTTTTTGCAAAAAGAATTGAACATCACCAGCGTTGGCGGGGTCTCAATAAAAGATTTTTACCAACTTTGCGAAAAAGATGCTCGAGCATGCAATGATGAAGTCGACTTAGCTAGGATCATGCTCGGAGAAGACCTTAAAAGGGATTAAAATGCGGTTAAAGCCCCTATTAAATTCAATCGTTTTAACATTTGCGCTCGCTGCATCAAGCAGCGCTATTGCACAAACAGAGCTGAAATTACCAGATTTAGGCACTTCAGCTCTCCAAGTACTACCTATTGAAAAAGAGCAAGCGATCGGCGAAGTCATGATGATGCAGCTACGCTCGCGCTCCCCTGTGGTTGGCGATCCGGTACTTGAAGAGTACTTAACTAGCCTGGGCAATCGCCTCGTCGCCAATGCTAATGACGTACGCTTTCCATTTACTTTTTTTTGGATAAATAACAAAGATATTAATGCCTTCGCTTTTTACGGGGGCCACGTTGGTGTACATACGGGACTCATTGCGCAATCCGATAACGAGAGTCAATTAGCATCCGTTATTGGCCACGAAATTGCGCACGTTACCCAACGTCATTTAGCACGCCGCGTACAAAACGCAAAAGACAACAGCGCCTTGACCATAGCGGGGCTTATTACTGGTATTTTGGCAACCGTTGTTGCCCCAGATGCGGGTATCGCCATTTTATCCGCAAGCCAAACGCAATCATCGTTGAACCAACTAACGCATAGCCGAAAAGCGGAGCAAGAAGCCGACCGATTTGGTATGAATACACTACATAAAGCAGGCTTTGACCCCTATGCGGCCAGTGAATTTTTAACTAAGCTCTCGGATCAAATTCGCTTTAAAAATAAGCCACCCGCATTTTTGCTTACGCACCCGTTACCCGACAGTCGAGTATCGGACGTTAGACTTAGAGCACAACAATTCGAGAAAAAGCATTACCCCTCAAGCCTTTCCTACGCGTTGGCTAAAAGCCGTGTGCTTGCTCGATACTATTATTCCGAAGATGCTGGGGAAGCCTTTTTTAGAAACTCTTTAAAGCGCTCAGCAGAGCTCGACAAACGCGCCCTACAATACGGATTAGCAATTACGTTACTCGATCAAAAAAAATACGAGGAAGCTGGCAAATTATTGGATGAGTTGTTAGAAAAAGATCCAAATAACCTGTTTTATCTTGATGTGTATACCGATTATTTAATTGCGACAGAGCACTCAGACAAAGCCGTTGAGATGCTTCAAGCTCAACATCAACTTAGGCCCAATAACCAAGTTATCACACTGAATTATGCTAATGCCGCCATAAAAGCAAAACAGTATGAAGTTGCAGAGCAATTGCTTAAGATCTTTTTGCTTGAGAAACCAGATCATATCCTCGCTCGTGATTTACTCACACAAGCCTACGAAGCCCAAGAAAACAAGGCGGCTTACCATGAGTCAAAAGCGAGTGTCTATGCCCAGTACGGTGCATTTAATAAGGCAGCAGACGAAGTACAACGTGCACTCAATCATGTTGAAGACAAAGAAGATATCAAGCGTACAAGGTTAAAGGCACTACTTAGCCAATATCGTAATATGCAAAAAGAAATCGCTAAGCTGTAATGCTTAGCGATTGCTTACAGCGATAGTAGAAACCTATTTAAGCCAATTTTCTTGCACATCGCTTTTCGTCATCTCTACATTAAGCTATGATCCGTTTACATTACGACTTAGAGCAAAATAGAGCGAAATCATGTCAGTAGAAATCTATCACAACCCGCGTTGTTCAAAATCACGTGAAACCCTAGCTTTACTAGAGTCCAATGGCGTTAATCCTACCGTTATTGAATACCTAAAGACGCCAATTGATAGTGACACTTTGGCTAATTTACTTTCTAAACTTGGATTTAGTTCTGCTCACCAGCTCGTCCGCAGCAAAGAGACGCTCTACAAAGAGCTTGGACTATCGAAAGACTCGGACGAAGCGACACTGCGCACAGCCATGCTTGAAAACCCTAAACTGATTGAACGTCCTATCGTTGTCAAAGGTGACAAGGCAGCGATTGGTAGACCCCCAGAGTCAGTGCTTGATATCCTGTAATGAGTAAAATTCTTATTTTATACCACTCCAGTCATGGCTCTGTGGCGAATATGGCGCACGAATTTGCAGACACCATAGTGTCACAAGGCGGTGAATCCATAGTACGCGTTTTTGAGAAACGTCAAGACCATGATGTGGTCGTAACAAAGCAAGATTTAGTAGCGTGCGACGGTTTGGCGTTTGGCACTCCTACACGCTTTGGTATGATGGCAGCTCAAGCGAAAGCGTTTTGGGAAACCACCAGCGATTTGTGGCTTAAAGGCGCGCTCATCGATAAACCAGCCTGCGTATTTTCTTCTTCAAGCAGTATGCACGGTGGCAATGAGGCTACTCTACTCAACCTCTCTTTACCGTTATTACACCACGGCATGATGTTGTTAGGTATCCCCTATGATGTTCCAGAGCTTTTGGCGACCGAAATGGGTGGGACGCCTTACGGTGCAACACATGTTGCAGGCAGCCAAAACAATACCTCTCTCACTCAAACAGAAATCAAAATTTGTCGTGCAGCAGCGAGTCGACTGCTACGCGTCGCGGAAAAGTTAACATGAATGAAATTGCAAAAAAGCCCATCACTAGACGCTTTCAACTCTGTGCGCTAGTCGGGTATTTTGGTCTGTTGATCCTGATGCCACTGTGGCTCTTTGTGCTTGCACCAAGAGAAGGTTACAGCTTGGGCTTTGTCTTTGTGGTGTACGTTTTACCTTTATTACTCCCGCTTAAAGGTATTTTACAGGATAAGCCATACACTTATGCGTGGGCAAACTTTGTCGTGATGTTTTATTTTATCCACGGCTTTACCCTGTTGTGGACATCTCCTGACGAGCTAGTGTTAGTCCTGCTTGAGATTGGCTTTGCAACCTCCATGTTTATTGGTTGCACTTACTACGCAAGACACAGAGGCCAAGAGTTAGGATTGAAGATCCGCAAGTTAAAAGAAGACCTTGCTGACGAAAAAGCTGCTCACGAACATAAAGAGTCATAATCTCGCTTGCGTAACTCCATTAAAAAAGCGCAGTCTTCAATGAAGTAACTGCGCTTTTTTCGTATTCATGCCTTGGTATTATTTGATATGGTAAGCTACTGCAACGAGAGTACGGCTATCAACACCAATACTGAAAACAATACCTGCACACCAATACTAAGCCAAGCTAACGCATTTACCCCGATGAGTGACCAAGGTGTTGAGCTATTCGGGTATAGAGGGTTACTGCGTTTTCGTCTCGCAAAAACAAAAATTGCGATAGAAGCAGCCGTAGTGACAAGTGTTGCAATGGTTTTTTCATCAACCTCATCAGTAAAAAATAAAAATAACTGAAGTGGTAGCAAAATAGCAGCAAAGGCATAAAGAATATGGACGGTTTTAATTTTTTGATACTTTGCCTCGTTAGAAAGCTCGATAATACCGTGCTGTTCAAATGTTTGCTTAGAAGTAAGCCCCTGATTTTTCATAGCTACACGGTAAGGAGTGTCGCCATGAATATCCGCAAGCGTCGGGTCATCACCATGTTCAAAAATCATTTCGATCATAGCAGCAGAGTTCGATGCCGCCGCATAGTGCATTAAGTTCCTGCCCGACTCGTCCAATTCATTTACTTTATGGTGCGGCAACATAGTTTCAACCGCACTCACAAAACCATTTTCAACCGCCAACATAATGGCAGAGCGCCCGCTGCTATCTCTTGCCGTTCCTTTCGCGCCCTGCGTTACTAGCGTAATAATCGCTGATTGCTTCACCTGTTGCTGGGTTAGCTGGAACAATAGCGCTTGTTCCAAAAGACCCGTCACTTCATCTTTGTCACACATAGCGCAAAGGAGCTCAAAAGTCTGCTGTCCATCCAGCAAACTATCCGTTGCTAGTTTAGCAGTAGCTGCTCGGTCAAGCAGACAAGTATCAATATGCGTCAATAGTGCCGTATGTGTTGCCTCCGAGCTGTTGCACCACAGAGCAACAATTTCTTTCGCGCTAAATTTAAGCCCTTTCTCCAATAGCCATATCAGCGTTTTTTCATAATGTTTGTCATAGAGCAGCTCTACAAACGATAAACTTTGCTCTTGTGCCTGAGCTTGAATGTTAGAGTACTGACCAAGACGCTGAATAAGTGTTTTTATTAGCTCATCCTGATCAGTATCATTTTCCTCAATGTGTTGAATTACGCTATTAACGTATTGACGCTGTTTATCGTCATAGTCATCAATATGCTGAAAATAACAGGCTTCGAACGGCTCTAGCGGTCGTAACCAAGCGAGATAAAATAAAGGAGGTAGAACAGTGGTCGTTACGCCCTGCTCATCTTTCATTTGTTGGCAATTCGGCCATGCCTCTATGGCATCTAGAATGTAAGCACCGTTTTGTTCGATTAACCCCTTTAACAGCATGGGATACTGGGCAGGCCAAATTAACACTTGTTCCATGAATGCGCTATTATCCTCAGAATGTAAATATATGCAGCATAATTATCGCGAAATGACTAGGTGGTGAATAATATCAACAGTCGCGCTAAAATGCTCACCTATTTCAGGACAAATTTAAAAAATAGGGCTTTTTTAAGGAGCTAGAATGGGCAATCAATTAGAGACATGGCAAGTGATCTTGATCATTGTTGGCGTGTTAGGGGTGATTTGGAGCAATATTGCGTTGTTAAAGTATTCCGCCAAATTTGAAATGAAAAAGAAAATCGACGAGCAGACGGCGCCTTTTGACAAAGATAAGGCAACGCCCAAAAACAACACGCCTCAAAACAATCCAAAAAAGGATGAAGATTGAAGCATGTTGCGACGTTAGACGTGCTGACTAATCATTCATCCACATTTGAAGTTTAATCGCACATCATAAGGCTTACCGAGCGCACCATCGGCTATTCCTCCACCTATGGTCATTGCAGCCCCTGCATCATCGACACTATTTCGACCAAAAATCCACATCGCCATACCGGCAGCCTCAACGGCGTTAGCTACGCCTTTTTGCGTGATATAAGTACTCTCAGGCGTATCACTGTTATAAATGATATCTAGATTCACAACATACGCGACCATATCGGCTTGTTTGCAATAGTGTCTGGCCTGCTTTAATGCCTCTTTACTCCCCGCATCACGACTGTCGGAAAATAACATAATATTATGCACACCATCAGACGATGGACGCACATCATCATGATGAGCACACCCGGATAACCAAACCGCTAAACCAACACTTAATAGAATTCTTTTCATCACACTCTCCTATTCATTAAGCGCAAGCTTAAGGGTTATTTCGGTTTAGTTCCGTTAGTCATTGTTTAAATTTGTAATAAGCGACACAATTGATCAATCGTTGAGGTCACTTAACTTCCACGTCTACCCAAACTAAACGGTGATCGGAGCTGGCATGACGACTTTCCACTAAACGGAATAATTCGTCTTCTTTGCTTGGCCAGAAAACCCCGCTGCTAAGTACTTGAAAGCCGAACTTGGATGGCAATACGTAATCTACACGCGCTCCCCAATGGGCGGTATAACTACGACTCTCACTTTCCTTGCTATGTTCACTTCCCCCTTTGCTTTTTGGCGTAAAGTTCGAGAATACTTTAGGGTTATCTAATAATTCTTCTATCACACCGGGTCTATGTTTATCCCCTGTATCGGCAGCATTTAAATCACCGACAATGACAAATCGTGTATCATTTTTAAGGCCACCTTTAACGCCATTATCATCATAAATGTACTGGCTACGTTTAGGGTCAATATAATCGGCCATTAAGCGGATCTCATCGTGATTTCTGTTACCATTCCTATCCTCTTCACCATCAAAGACAGGGGGCGTTGGGTGCATCGCCAACAGGTGAAACAATTTACCATTCACTTCAATTGGCAGATCCCAGTGAGATTTTGAGCTTAGTCTCAAGCTTTGCCACTCTTGCTCACTATACCAAGGCTGCCTCGTCGTCGGATCTATTGTCACCATATGGTTTGGCATATCTTTCCAAAGAAATGTCTGCATAGTTCGGGCCTGTTCTTTTTTAATCGGGTACTTTGACAGTATAACCATCCCATATTGCCCCTCATATAAACCAAACCCTTGGGCATCACCGCCATAGCTAGATTGCTTACCGTCATTATCTAAATCATACGGTGTTGGTAATCCAGTATTGACTGGCGCGATGTAGAAATAAGGGTACGATATAGGCTGCTGATCCGCTTGAGGTTGCGCTAGATAGTTATTTACGAATGCCAGTACACCTTTATTTGGTTCAGCGATGTAATCAAATTCATTGAGTAGAATCACATCTGGACGAACACGCTGAATGATTTCTGCAATATTTTTGATTTGTTGATGTTGACCATTCTGTAGTAATTTACTGAGCTTTTGAGAGTCCAGCGCTTGCCCTTTTTGTTGATAGTTCGTTGCTTCCATACTGACATTAAAGGTAGCAACACGAAGTGTTTGTGCACTTACGACCGTTGTCATTAATAAAAAAAGTAGACCTAGGTATTTCATAGACTTGCCTTAAAAAATTGTGATAAATCCCGCGTCGACTATTTTATTCATAATCCTTTGAAAAACGGAAATTATCTCGACAGATTCAAACGATTTAATGTTGGCAAGTTAGCAAAGAGCAGTTAAAGTTAAGTGATTAACTGCCTTGTACTGCCAATGTGAAATTTGTGAGTATTTTAAAACGATTACACCTCATCACCACAAACCAAGACACCACATTTGAAGAAAAAGTGACGGCGCTGCTTACACTTGGCCTTGATGTATTTGAGCTTGATATTGCAATCGTCAGTGAAATCCAAGCTGATGTATACACAGTAAGGCATGTGATCACTCCAGATAATTCTTTGTTAGCAGGTACGGATTTTGAACTGGCAAACACCTATTGCTGGCACACTTTACAAGCTGACAGCGCACTGTCTTTTCATCACGCTGGTACCAGTGAAATTGCCACTCACCCTTGCTACGCAAACTTTGGCCTAGAGAGCTACATTGGTGCGCCGATCATTGTTGATGGTAAACGCTATGGGACCGTCAACTTTTCCGCATCCAGTGCCAAAGCTCAGGCATTCAGTCAAGAACACTTAGATTATGTGAGTTTATTAGGTCAATGGATTGGTGTTGAAATTTCTCGGCAAAAGGCGTTAAAAAAAATACAACACCGCTCACAAGCATTAGCAGCGATGAGCCGCCTTGCTGATATTGGCTCATGGGAAGTCGATTTTAGAAAGAACAAAGTGTATTGGAGCCAACAAACGCGACTCATTCATGGCGTTGATGATAACTTTACACCAACACTCGACAATGCCATCAGCTTCTATAAACCCGGCGTTCACCAAGGAAACATTAAACAAGCAATAGACGACGCCATCACCTCCAAAACCAAATGGGACATAGAATCCATTATTATTGATGCCAACGGCAACGAAAAGTGGGTCGCCTCTCACGGTCAAGGTGAATAT
Source organism: Pseudoalteromonas sp. DY56-GL79 (assembly GCF_041414765.1). Lineage (NCBI taxonomy): Bacteria > Pseudomonadati > Pseudomonadota > Gammaproteobacteria > Alteromonadales > Pseudoalteromonadaceae > Pseudoalteromonas > Pseudoalteromonas sp. DY56-GL79. Next base: position 32,860 of record NZ_JANHZS010000026.1, read on the forward strand.
GAAAATGGCGAATGCGTTCGGGTTTTTGGAGCAATTCAAGATATTGATGAACAAGTCAAAATGCGTATTGCATTAGAGCAAAAGCGCGAAGAAGCGGAGCAACTTCTTAAGACCCGAAGTGAATTTATCGCCAAAATCAGCCATGAATTAAGAACCCCGCTGAATGGCTTAGTCGGCATGCTGCAAGCGTGCCGAAAAGAAACCGACATAAAAGAAATCAAGAGTAACCTGAGCGTCGCAGTCAACAGTGCAGATATGTTGATCACATTGATAAACGACGTATTAGACTTCAGTAAGTTAAATAGTAACAACCTGAAGCTAGACAATACCGCGTTTGATCTTCATCAACTAATCGAACAAGTTGTAGGCCTGTATAGCCCAGCCTGTCGCGAAAAAGGGCTTTCAATCAATTTCCATATTCATAACCAAGGCACAAATTGGCTCTATTCAGATCCGACTCGAGTTAAACAAATTATTGCAAACCTCGTGAGTAACGCCATCAAATTTACACCAACGGGTAGTATCGATATTTATGCCGACGTACTGGGTAGTGAAACTTCACCAGTTCTACAATTAAGCGTCTCAGACACAGGCATTGGGATTGCCAAGACCAATCAAGTACATCTTTTTCAGCCATTTAGCCAAGGCGATGCCAGTGTAAGTCGGCATTTTGGTGGTACTGGTCTTGGCCTTTCAATCGTATTTGAGCTTTGTAATTTGTTGCAAGGCGAAGTACAGGTAGAAAGTGAGTTGGGTAAAGGAAGTTCCTTTATCGTTACCTTCCCTATAGAGTTTGCAGACGAAGCCGACGACGTACAAGAGCAAAAGACTGAAGAGCAGCATATTTCCTTATCAGAATGTAAAATCCTGCTTGTAGATGATAATCAAATCAACGTACTGGTGATGGAAAAGTTACTAAATCAGTTTGGTGCAACGCACATTGACAAAGTTTATAACGGTGAGCAAGCCGTAAAATCATGCCAAGACAAAACCTTTGATATTGTGTTTATGGATTGCGTCATGCCGATTATGGATGGCTTTGAAGCCACTCGCAGTATTCGTAGGCTTGCAAAAGATAAACGCCAAGGGCCGCATATTATTGCGTTGACTGCCAATACTTCTGAGTCCGATAAGGCAGCCTGTTATGAAGCCGGCATGAATAACTTTCTGTCTAAGCCAATTCAGCTTGACGCACTAAGAGGCGCGCTTGAGCCCTTCACGCAATAAAAAAGGAGCTTGACCTCGCTCCTTTCGTGTTGTGACGTAGCGGTATTATTCCGCTGCTTTTTCTTTGCTCGCTTTAGTGCCGTTACTGCTCTTCTTCGATTGACCAGTGCGGTTAAAGATCCCTAAGCGAATTCGAATAAAGTGTAAAATCTCTCTCGCCACATCAATGTCTACAGCCTGTTCAAGCCCTTCAAAACCTGGACTTGAGTTTGCTTCACAAATTTTAAAATGCTCTTCATCGAATAATAAGTCGATGCCAGCAACATCTAGATTCAGGATATTAGCGGTTTGTGTTGCTAGCCATTCGATTTCAGGGGTGATCGGGTGTGGGCTACCTTTTGCACCTAAACTGACGTTGGCCTTAAAGTTCTTACCGCCAGAATTGCGCTCCATACAAGCGACAGCACGGCCACCGATGGTCAATACACGTAAGTCTCGACCATGACTCGACTTCACAAAACGCTGCAAAATGATATTCGCTTTTGGATTTGTCGCTTCAATGAGTTGCATCAAATCATCAAATTCACCGCGTGATTTAGACAAAAATACGCCGCTGCCCTGCGAGCCTGATAGCGTTTTAATCACGACCGGGAAGCCTATTTGCTTCTCTACCAGTTCAATATTTACAGGGAACTTAACCAACATAGTTTTTGGTGTTGGTAAATTTTGCTCTGCAAGGATCTGCTGAGCATACAGCTTATCTTTTACGGTTTCGATAGACTGTGAAGAGTTAAAACAATGTACGCCTAAACGTTCAAGGTGACGGATAATCGCAAGCGTAAAGTAAGTCGTGCCTGCACCCATACGCGGCAGTACAAAGTCAGGTAACGCAACCGGCTGACCATCAATCAGAATACTTTCTTCATCTTCTCTGGTTACCAATAGATCGAATTGATCAGGTGAGTAAACTTGAAGATCAATACCTTCTTCCTTTGCCACCGCCATCAATCTATCTATTTCATAAATTTCAGGTTTTAACAAACTGGCAGAGTCTTTGTAAATGATCCAACCGCGCATACGAATTGCCCCTTGAGTAGCGGAATAAGAGGAACGCTGTCGACACGAATCGTTAAGTGAAAACACCTAAGTAGGCTCGTGTATCACCGCCCCCCAAACAAAAGCGCGATTATGTGGACTCACCCGAAAACAGTACAGCAAAAAAAATTTATCGACACAATCTAAAAAACTACTCACGATTTTCAAAGTAAGATTGTGTCCCGTGAGCTTCCAAGGCGCTCTCAATACGTTTTAACGCCAGTTTGTATACAGCATCTCGCATCTCAAGCCCTTCATCACTTCGCAGCTGCCACGCCGCTTCGAACGCACTCGATAAATATTGCGCCAATTTATCTTGCACAGTTTGCTCGTCCCAAGCCTCTCCTTGGCGATTCTGACACCACTCAAAATAGCTTACGATGACACCGCCAGCATTAGCTAAAATATCAGGGATCACTATCACGCCCTGCTGATGCAAGATTTCGTCGGCGTCCGCCTCAATGGGTCCATTGGCAATTTCGACAATATACTTTGCCGATACTGCTTTGGCGTTATCTCGAGTGATTGCGCCGGATAGCGCTGCGGGCACCAAAATGTCCACATCCAGCGCAAGCAGCTCTTCATTACTCAGCACTTTGTGTTCAACGCTTTCACATACTGAATCATTACAGTACACGGCTTTAAGCGCCTTGTTGCGTTGCTTTTCTTGATAAATGCTTTCTATATCTAAGCCATCTTTACAGTAAATCCCGCCTTTTGAATCGCTTACTGCAACAACTTTATAGCCCGCTTGCTGCAACAGCCTTGCACAGTGATAGCCACCATTACCAAAGCCTTGAATAGCTACCGTTTGTTCGACTTTATTCCAATTATTTTTTTCACTAAGCCGCTCTATCATTAAAAATGCACCACGACCCGTGGCGGACTCTCGCCCTTCACTCCCTCCAAAAATAAGCGGTTTACCAGTGATCACTGCAGGACTTTTTTTACGGACGATTTTCTCGTATTCATCCATCATCCAACCCATGATCCTGGCATTGGTGTACACATCCGGTGCGGGAATATCTTGATCGGGTCCAATAAAATCAGCATTAGCTCTAATATATGCTCGAGCAAGGCGCTCAAGCTCCATGGGACTCAGTGATTTAGGGTCAACGGTTACGGCACCTTTGCCACCACCAAATGGTACGCCAACCGCGGCACACTTTAGCGTCATCCAAAGGGCTAAAGCTTGCACCTCACTCATATCAGATTCTTGGTGAAAGCGTATTCCGCCTTTTGTTGGACCTAGCAAATCATTGTATTGACAACGATATGCCTTAAAATAGTCAAGCTTACCGTCATCACGACGAATTGAGATATTGCTCGACAGCGTTCTTTGCGGCTGGGCTAACGCTTGATAGGTAGACTCGTTAATTCCTGTTTTTTCGACTATATGATTTAATCTTTTCAACGCGTCTTTTAGTAGATCCGTACTCATCCTTTCCTCGCTTATTTTTTAATTCAACAAGTAATTGTATGAGTGCACAGCGCAAAAAGATCAAGTCAGCCTATCGGGATTAATGATTATGCAATTTCCTCTAAAAAGTAGGAAGGTGCATCGTTTGGCGCTAATAAAAAGCATTGTTTCTTCGCTCTGGTTAATGCCACATAGAATAAGCGCCGCTCTTCTGCGTCAGGAAATGCCCCTTGTGCTGGTAAAAGCGCATCGACAAATGCTGGCGTTTTTACCTGTGACGGAAAGTTTCTATGCTTGAGACCAAATACTATCGTAAAGTCTGCTTCAGTCCCTTTAGCACCGTGAAAGGTGTTATGTGAAATAATAAGCTCGGGATAGAGCTGCTGCCACTGCGCAATCTTTGATTTATCAGGTAATGCTCTGTGATTTCTCGCCAGTAGGGCAACGGAAGCTTTTCCTTCGTTGCGCTGCTCGATAAGATTGAGCAGTTGTTGCGCCTGTGACAATTCGTCATCCACCATAACTTTTACCACACCCTGCCCTGCCACGCCGGTGGTGTGAGAAGTGATATGCTTGGTTATTTGTTCTGGATTGCGGCAAATAAACTCACTCGCCGTGTCTAAAATGGTTTGAGGATAACGGAATGTTTTATCCAAGTATGTGGTCGTCGACTTACCAAAATACCGAGTAAATTCGGTAGTTAGGCGCATATCTCCACCACTAAAGCGATAAATAGCTTGCCAATCATCACCAACGGCGAACAATTGCGATCCGGCTTTTTTATCCAGCAGCACCTGAATGAGCTTTGCCCGCACACGGGAGATGTCTTGAAATTCGTCGACCAAGATGAATTTCCATGGTGGAATAAACTGACCAGACTCGACGTAATAAATAGCCCGCTCCAGCATGTCATCGAAATCGATGCTAGATTCATTGCTTAAATACAACTGATATTCCGCAAGAACAGGCATGACCACACTCATTTGATTGCTAAATTGCGTCAGCAGTTGCTCAACCTCCCCCATGATTTGAGCATGCTTCATCAATGGTAATACCTGACTTATCAGGTCTATCGCCTGTGACGCTTGCTGTGTACTCGAACTTTTCAGAAATAGCGCAAAGTCTCGCTCAAAGTGGCTTTCTTGTCGCAACGACAGCACTGTGTCTGCAATAAATTGTTTAAATAGTTTTTTATCCGTTGCTAGATTTGAAATTGTCGGCTTTGCCCCGGTAACCGCTTCGATGATCTGCATGCCAAGCGAATGAAAGGTAGAGCAATTTAAAGTATTACAGAGAGGCTGACAGCGCTGACGCATCTCCGTCGCAGCATCATTACCATACGCAAGCAATAACAGCTCATTCGCCTGAGCTAATTTGCGATGCAAGAGATACCCAACTTTGGCCTTGATAACGCTTGTCTTACCCGTACCTGCGCCAGCAAGCAGTAATTGCCTGTCATCCTGGATCACACAAGCCTTACGCTGAGCTATTGTAAGGGGATTTGATTCAATGCTGTCAAAATAGTTAGCGTCTTTTGCCAAGTAGTATTCGACAAAAGCAGACTGAAACTCCGAAACCTCACGCTCATTCCAAAGTGCAATTTCTCGCACTGTTGCTAATTGAGGCTTTAACGAACTTGGCACGATATTGTCATCTAGGTGCTGCCAGCTGGACCATAAGGCACTGCAAACATGACACACTAGACTTTGATTATGATGACTAAGATATCGACGCGTTAATAACTGCTCAATTTTACGAGCTTTGACTTGCAAGTGCTTGCCATGGTGTAAAATCCACAGTCGTTGCAATTGTTGCACTAACTCATCTGCACCTTGATTTTTAACACTTAACACATAGGTCTCGTGACCCTGTTTAAACAGGACTTTTTGAGCAAGCCAACCACGCAGAGGTGCTGGCGGGACTGTCATAGCGCTAAAGGGAATGAAACTGTCAGCTGTTTTCGACTTAAGGTGAAGGCCTTCTTTCGTACACTTGGCACCACGTACCCCATAAAACAGCCGACTAAAGAGATGTAATGCTATCAATTGGTAAATCAGACAAAGTAATTCCGTTGCGACCATGCTAGCACGAAACCCAAAAACGCGCTTAATGAAATTTTGTCATCGCTATTTATTTTTTATTAATTTCAATGAACTAATCTAATACCTAGCTAACAGATTGTGCGACTCAATATTTGAGAAGGCAGGCGAATGAAGCCTGCACATTAACATATCACGCAGCTGTTATTGTAGTTAGCTTTGTCTTAGCCGCTAACGTTGCTTTACCAACCAGCACGAGCACCACTGCACCAATAATCACAGGCGTAAATAAAAAGCTCCAGCCCTCTAGTGCCAACATGATCAGTATTGGATTCGCGCCAGCCGGTGGGTGGGTGGTTTTTGTTACTAACATACTGAATACGCCAAGCCCCGTTGCTAATGCCAAAGTGAATTCGTTAACACCGATATACTGCGCAAAAATAATCCCGATTGTAGCGGTAATGATATGTCCAAAGATGACATTTTTAGGCTGCGCAAGTGGACTTTCAGGCACACCAAATACCAGCACCGCCGTTGCGCCCAAAGGTGCCATTAAAAAAATATGCTCAGCACTTATCGTTTGACTAAACGCCAATATTGCAATTGCGATAAACGCCCCCGCTCCAGCAATTAAAGCAAGTTGTATTTCTCTCATTGTATTCTTTCCCTTTCCAAAAAGTAGACCAATCTGTCTACCCCGCAAATGGTAGACAAATTGGTCTACTTCTGTCAACCTATAATCACGCTAATAAACATGGCTGGCTGATGAGTACAAAAAGACAACAACTGATCGATTGCGCAATGAGACTGTTCTATCAACATGGCATTCATGCCATTGGTATTAATGAAGTATTAAAGTCATCTGGTATTGCTAAAAAAACCCTGTACAACCATTTTGAGAGTAAAGAGGCGCTGGTGCTTGCAACACTTGAGCAGCGCCATCACCTATTTATATCTTGGTTATCTCGTTGCCTCGAAAATGCTCAAACGAATGAACAGCTCACAGAGCAGCTATTTTCAGCACTAGATCACTGGATTAATAATAAAGTGGAGGTGCTAGGCGATTTCCGTGGTTGTTACTTTATCAACACGGCGGCAGAATTTGGTGAGCTCACCAGTCCAATTAATCAACTATGCCAGAGGCACAAACTTGCGGTAAAAGCGTTACTTAAACAATCGCTCAACGACGCTGATGATGCCGCTGTCGAGCGCCTGTTTCTATTGAGCGAAGGGATTATTTCAACGGCCTATACCTGTCACGATACGGGCGTGGCCAAGCGGGCACTCAAGAATTAAGATATTTTTCCACCTCTGTAAAGCAAGATGCAAACTTGCTTGGCACAAACTCGATAATGTCATACCGAGCCACTTCGGCGACATAAAAGGGATCTTGACGAACAATGTCAAGTAGCTCAGCTTCACTACTCGCCTTTGCCAAAATAACCCCACCAGTTCGTGGGATTTTTCTGCCAGAAGCGATAAAAGTGCCATTGGCATAAAAACGTTCTAAAAACGCAATGTGAGGGGCAAGCAGCGGCTCTACCTGTTCAATTTCGGTAACATAAGTAAGATTAACAATAAATATTGAAGCTGACATTAAGCTATTTTCCTGTGTGATTATGGTTCTGATTTGGGTGCTTTTTTACGTTGTTCTTGTTTGGCTTTCGCGACATTTTTAAAAACGGGTGGTGGAATAGGAAAAAGAGAAATGAGCGGCATTAAAGCCAAAAATAGATAGGCGCCTTTTGGCATTTTTTTGGCCCATAGCACGACCTTAAAAAGTAAAAAGGACGCGATAAAAATCGCCGCAAATAACAACAATACTTCTGTGATCCCTATATCCATTATTATCTTCTCATCTATTTAACCTGAGGTTTGGATAACGAATGTTCTAACTCATTACTGCTAAAACACAACTTAGTTCTTCTCCTTGTCTAGCCAGAGAGTTTTAGGGGAAACAAGGCGAATTTACGCACCAATAGCTGGCTATTGGAAGTGGATTCAACGCAGTTAGCGCTAAAACTGGCTGCTAGAAAGGCATTGATTATCCACAGCTCAGGTTACTCAATAAGCTTGATATGGAGATAAAATGGGTAAAAAGCAAGCGACGTAAAATAATACCAACTTGCTTAATTAAGTGGTCTATTTTGAGGCGAGAAAATCTTGTCGATAACTAGGCAAAAATTTTGCTATTTAGTTGTTCTAAATGAGGAATTTTTAACGCTGTTAGCGTCAGATTTACTCCTTCAAATTGAGCAAGTATTAAGTCAAATTGGTATAAACTAAGATACGAACGAAAAAAGGCCCTGTGGGCCTTTGGATTTTAGTTACTTTGGGATAATCTGCGATCAGTACAGCATCGCAGAAACTGTGCTGTGATTATCAATCGCCATCGCGATACTTAGGACTGTGATATTGACTATTGAGAATGCAAATACTTGCCTCGCCCAACCATGTAAATCTAAGTCTCTTTGGTATCCTTTTAGCGCCATCAATAACCACCAAAAACTGGTTGTACAGGCCACCGCCATAAATGCTATGCCGGTATAACCGCTAAGCGGCAGTAACATCACCACGAGTGCATAAATGGCAATATACAAAACAATATGATGCTTAGCCTTTTCAACACCTTGCGCAACTGGCAACACTGGAATATTCGCGACCCGGTAATCTTCAAAACGGAAAATCGCAATGGCGTAAGAATGTGGCATTTGCCAAAGACAAAACATCAATAATAAAATGGCAGCGCCAGAGTCAAACACCCCGCTAACCGCGCAGTAACCAACCACAGGAGGCACTGCCCCTGATAGGCTACCAACCACCGTGCCATACACTGAGTTTCGTTTCATGTATAAGCTGTAAACACCGACATAAATAAAAAAACCAAATGCGGCAAAACTCAGCGCAATCCAATTGGTGAAATAGGCTAAGAGCCCAAAGCCAGATAATCCGAGTACCAGACTATGTGACAGTGCAGCAACTGAGGAAATTTCCCCAGTTACTGTCACGCGAGTTTTAGTGCGAGCCATTGCCGCATCGATATCCCTGTCGATGACATTGTTAACTACACAACCTGACGCAACGACCAAAGATAGCCCTAGTAGAGTCAAGGCAAATAGCAGCCAATCAACTTCACCTCGAGAGGCCAATAAAAAGCCTCCTGCGACTGAAATCAAGTTTCCCATAATGATCCCAGGTTTTGTCACCTGAAAATAACGACGCAGCATGACTACTCTCCTGTTAATACATCATCATGGCGTTCGATTCGTAGATGATCCAGACCGACAGCCCCACTACCATCACAATAATCAACGCACTAAAGATAAAGGAAAGCGTGCTTGCCTTGCCTTCTTCCGTAACAAAATTCAGGTGTAAAAAGTACTTTAGGTGCACCCAAATTTGCACTAACGCCGTTGTCACTAACGTCCAGAATGTCGTGCTAGATGACAAGCTGCCACTCATCACGGCAGCAAAAGGAATGGCTGTCAAAATGACGGATAACACAAAACCAATTAGATACGACTTCACACTACCGTGGCTGTCGTGTTCATGCTCATGAACATCCATCTGTGCTAACGCTTGAGATTCACTATGGCTCATTACATTGCCCCCATTAAATAAACAACGGTAAATACACAGATCCACACGATATCTAAAAAGTGCCAGAACAAGCTTAAGCAGCTCAAACGCGTTACCGTTTGTGGCTTAAGACCACGACGTGTCACTTCAATCATCATCACTGTCATCCAAATCAAGCCTGCCGTCACGTGCATGCCGTGCAGACCCACCAATGAGAAGAAAGAAGTCAAAAAAGCACTGTTTTGCGGTCCATGGCCATGCACTATTAAGTGATGAAATTCATACACTTCCATACCAATAAACACCGCACCAAAGATAAATGTCACCGCAAGCCAGGATAAGGTTTGCGACTTTTGCTGTTTGTTTGCCGCTATCATGGCAAAACCAAAGGTAATACTACTTAACAGTAGCGCTGCGGTTTCAACCGCAACAAAACCCAGCTCGAATATGTCTTTACCAGACACGCCACCTGCCGTATTCATGTACAACACAGCATAAGTGGCAAAGAAGGAAGCAAACAACAAGCAGTCCGTCATCAGGTATAGCCAAAAACCGAAAACAGTATTTGAACCTGTGTCATGATCAGCATGCTCATGAGCATCTTCTAACGCATGCAGCGTAGCGGGAGTAATAGCACTCATGAATTAACCCTCCTGTAATGCACGAGAAAGGTGGGCAGACTCAATCTGCTCAATCTCGTCAACCTGAACATAATAATCAACGTCGCTGGTGTAACAACGCTTAATAAATACCGCGATAGCACTGACAAAACCCACCGCTGCTAACCACCAAATATGCCAAATCATGGCAAAGCAAAACACGGTCAATGACGCGCTGATAAGCACTCCAGCCGGGGTATTTTTTGGCATGTGAATAGGCTGATACTGTGCAGGCTTTTGATATGCCTGTCCCTGCTCTTTCATTTCTGTCCAAGCATCAATATCGTCAACCACAGGGGTTTTCGCGAAGTTGTAGTACTGCGGTGGAGAGTCCGTTGACCATTCTAGCGTATGCCCATTCCACGGATCGCCTGTGGTATCTTGCAATTGCTCGCGGTTTTTGTAACTCACCACTAGCTGTACCACTTGGAAGATGATCCCAAACATAATGATAAACGCACCAATACACGCGATGTATAGCCAAATGTTCCACTCTGGCGTGTTGGTATGATTTAGGCGACGTGTCATGCCTAAGAAGCCAAGCACATAAAGCGGCATAAAGGCCACAAAAAAACCAACTAGCCAGCACCAGAACGAGGCTTTACCCCAACGCTCATCAAGCTTGTAACCCATTACTTTAGGGAACCAGTAAGCAAAACCCGCTAGATAACCAAACACTGCGCCACCGATAATGGTGTTATGAAAGTGTGCGATCAGAAAAAGACTGTTGTGCAGCACGTAGTCCGCGCCAGGAATTGCAAGCAGTACGCCGGTCATCCCACCAACGGTAAAGGTCACCATAAACCCTAATGTCCAAAGGACCGGCACCGTGATCCGCAAACGACCGCGATACATGGTAAATAACCAGTTGAAGAGTTTTACTCCCGTCGGCACCGCAATGACCATCGTCATGACCCCAAAGAAAGCATTAACATTGGCGCTTGAACCCATAGTAAAGAAGTGATGTAGCCAAACAATAAAGCCCAAAATAGAAATCGCACCGCTGGCGTACACCATCGACTTATAGCCAAACAGGCGTTTGCCTGTAAAGGTTGAAATAATTTCTGAGAAAATCCCAAACGCAGGCAAGATCAAAATATAAACTTCAGGGTGACCCCATGCCCAGAACAGATTGATATACATCATGGCATTACCACCGGCTTCATTGGTGAAGAAGTGGAAGTCCATATAACGGTCAAGCGTTAGCATCGCTAGCACCGCAGTAAGAATCGGGAAAGACGCCGCAACTAGGATATTTGCCCAAGTACAAGTCCAAGTAAAAATAGGCATTTTCATTAGCGTCATGCCAGGCGCACGCATCTTAAATACGGTTACCAGGAAATTCACGGCAGTGAGCAATGTCCCAAGTCCGGATATTTGCAGTGCCCAAATATAGTAATCAACCCCAACACCCGGACTAAACGACAACTCCGACAATGGCGGGTACGCCACCCAACCAGTTTTTGCAAACTCACCAAATGCCAAGGATAAGTTGATCAGAATTGCCCCGCCCGCCGTCAGCCAAAAACTGAGGTTATTCAAAAACGGAAAAGCAACATCTCTAGCACCAATTTGCAGTGGCAAGATGATATTCATCAAACCAATCATAAATGGCATCGCCATAAAGATGATCATGATCACCCCGTGTGCGGTGAAGATCTGGTCATAGTGCTCAGGAGGTAAGTAACCAGCAGCGCCGCTTGTGGCCATCGCCAACTGTGTACGCATCATGACGGCGTCGGCAAAACCACGCATTAACATAATTAATGCCAAGATAATGTACATCACGCCTAGGCGTTTATGATCGATTGAAGTGATCCAATCATGCCACAGCACGCCCCATTTTTTATGTTTTGTGACCATTGCCGCCACAATTAGACCAACAATCGCCACCACAGCTAACGTCACCATAATGATGGGTTCGTGATAGGGGATTGCCTCGATGGATAATTTACCAAACAACGACATAATTACTCCTCAGCCTTGCCGTGATGTGGATGCGCAGCATGCTCTGGTTTAGCGTAATAACTCATTTCGCCATGGCCCTGCATGTACTTCATAACTATGGTGTGGAATAAGCCCTGCTCTACCGAGCCAAAATATTCAATGGGGTGATATTCAGAAGGCTCAGCCAGTTTCGCATAACGACCTGCGGTTAAGGCTTCGCCGTTTGCTTTGATGTCGGCAACCCAGTTATCAAAACTTGCTTTGTCTTTGGTCGCAATGGCATCGAACTTCATACCCGTAAAGCCCGCTCCGCTGTAGTTAGCAGAAAAGCCTTTGAACGTCCCCGGCTCGTTGGCAATCAGGTGAAGCTGCGTTTCCATCCCTGCCATCGAGTAGATTTGGCTACCAAGCTGTGGAATAAAGAAAGAGTTCATGGTGCTTTCGGAAGTGATTTTGTACTCCACAGGTACATTCGCTGGAAACACCAGCTCATTCACTGTAGCAATGCCTTGCTCAGGATAAATAAATAACCACTTCCAGTTTAGCGATACCACCTGAACTGTGAGGTGTTCACCTTTACCTTCCAACGGCTTATACGGATCAAGCGATTGCGTAGAGCGCCAAGTGATCACCCCAAGTACAATAATAATCACAATCGGAATGGTCCAAACCACGGCTTCTATTTTGTTAGAGTGAGCCCATTTAGGTGCATAGATCTCGTGGTCACGACCGTCTCGGTACTTCCACGCAAAATATAAGGTAAGAATAATAACTGGTACTACAACGAGTAACATCAGTACAGTGGCAATGATGATCAAGGACTTCTCATCCATGCCAATTTGCCCCTTGGGATCTAAAATGCCACCACTACAGCCGGTGAGCATAAGCCCCAATGAAGCGAACGCATAATTCACAACACTACGTTTATTCAATTGATTACCCTTCAACGATAAGCTGCGGCTTATTTATCAAGCACGCTGAGTATCTATTTGTGCAAGCTATGCTGCACAAGTTCGAATTGCACTGTATCCACCAGGGAAAATGCATTAGTGAAGGGAAACGCTCCTTTGATACCAGTCACTAACCATTTACCAAATAATCGATACAGTAAACGGACAATCACATTTGCTAAGCTTACAATTCGCCCTAAAAGGACTGTAAGTAGCCGATTAATGTAATTGAAACTGAATTGCTGACTGCTGATCCAAATCGCGTAAATCAAACGCACTGGACTCAAATATTGCGATTACGCAAACAGACAGCGGTACCCAAAAGGAGGAGCACGACAACCATGTGCGCTAGGCACCGGTTGAGGTTGAATAGCCTCAGTAGAGGCGAATGCCGTTTTACGCAGCACGATGCCCGCGCGTGTAGGCAAAATAGTATGGAAAACTAACCAATAAAGACCTATCAATAATTGTATTGACAAGATAGGCTGAGCCCAAAACTCTCCGAGCATCACCAAAACAGAGTCAGGTAGTGAATTATCTGCAAAAAGTGCTTCTAATTCAGCTACATCACCTAGCATGCCAGTGAATAATAATGCCGCGTTAAACATCATCAATGCGCTTAGCACACTGAAAATACGACCGAATAACTGCGCACGCGTCATCGCACAACCTTGATAGGTTGTGTCGTTAGTAGTAGCGGTTTGTCGAGCATAGCTTAACAGTGGCACAGATTATCCTGATGTTTTTATCTTAATAGAATTGATTAGTTCAGAACTTTCAGTCTAAACTGAAAATTCGCAGCGAGTATAACAAAGTCGTTATTCGATTCAAGCGATATCTACAATGATCTATATCAAATTATCTTAATCTACCTCTAACTTTCTTCCTTCCCTAAGACAAAATTCTTAAACGCACTTATTAGCAATAGTTCTCATTCACAATAATTTACAAAATGTGAATATTAACATTTTTATTAACTATCAATTGTATAGCCGTCTACACGGCCTAATGTTTTATTCACCTCTTGTTCATGCTATTTATTTTTGGTTCGTTCTAAGTATGATCCACGCCAACTGACATCGCTGTCATTTTAGCTAATTCTTTGTTATTAGAGGAACTCATGAAGCAGCTGAATAAACTCCTAGGTTTAATGAAAGTGCCCAATAAACTCAGACTTAGTCTGCTTTTGTCTGTCGTGATCATTGCCCTTGTGCAACTCTCATCAGCACTCGTTTTACGAGACAGCTTAACGCAAGAAAGACGTATTAATGCAAAAAACCTAATGGAAACCACAGTTGCACAACTTAATATGGTTGCCACCGAGGCCTCACTCTCCCCACAACAAAGACAAGAAAAAATAAAAAAACTCATTGATGCTGCACGCTATGGTGATGCTGGCTACTTCTTCTTATTTGACTTAAACGGGAATATGGTAACACATCCCATTAAGCCACTACTCAATGGCACCTCAATGACTCACCATCATGAACGCTTTATTCGCGAGGCATTCAGCCAGTTCGTCGTCATTGCTAATCAAAATCAACAAGGCTTTGCTCGATATGAATGGCCAAAACCGGGGACAAAGGAGCTTGAGGGCAAGCTTTCTTATATTGTTAACTTAGGGCACTATAACTGGGCAATTGGGACAGGCATTTACCTTCAAGACGTTGAAGAACAGTTTTATGACCGACTCATGTTGATGACTGCTGAAACGCTCGGCTATGCGATATTACTTATTTTCCTCTCGAGCTTGATCAGCAAAAATATTACCAAGCCACTGGATAAGCTCACCCGTACTATGGAACTCATTTCAGCGCAAAAAGACCTCACCATTGCACTGAAAAGCCACGGTAAAGACGAGCTTGCCCAAATGGCTATCGCATTTAATAAAATGAACTCGCATTTTCGTGATGTACTGCATGATATCAACGAAAACACCCATTCTTTGGCTTCCCAAGCAGAGGAGTTATCCTGTATTACCGAGCAGATCCAAGCTGGTATTGGACAACAAAACAGTGAAACAGAATCAGTGCAAAACCGCATGCAATCGCTTAATCAAGTGGCACAAGCTGTCAATAATGAGTCAAAGCGTGCGCTTGATAAAGTGACAGAGACAACCACATTGACGACCCAAGGGCTGACGCATGTAGACGAAAATGTAGCAGTCATAGCGCATGCCTCTCGTAGCGTCGACTCAGCGCAACAAGCTGTGCTCGAACTACAACGCTCATCAACCGAGATTGGTGCAGTACTTGACGTCATTAAAAAAGTGGCAGATCAAACTAATTTATTAGCATTGAATGCGGCCATCGAGGCTGCCAGAGCAGGAGAACAAGGTCGCGGTTTTGCCGTGGTGGCCGATGAGGTAAGAACACTAGCTCAGCGGACGCAACAATCTACCGATGATATTCAAGCGATCATTGATAAACTGCACAATGGCGTCGCCACAACCGTTGAAGAAATGGAGAGTTGCCGCGCAGCATCCGAGCAAAGCCTCAAAGTGAGCCAAGAATGTAAGCATGCACTGGAGCAAATCAACCTCTCCATCGCAACTGTGAATGATATTAACGTTAATATCGCCACCTGGAGTGAAAAGCAATCCGAAGATCTTAATGAGATGACTGACAACATCAGTGGTATCGCAACAGTGGCAAACCAAACCGCTCTTGGCGCTGAACACACCAAAGCGTCGAGTCAGCAATTAAGCGAAATGTCACAACGACTCTCGCAAATGGTAAGTGAATTCAAGGTGTGACCTTGCACCTATTCGCATAGGCGGAAGTGCGTACTTCCGCTGAGAAATGTCGGGTAGCAAGGGGTTTAGCGCGCCAGTCACAACCTGCTCGGCGGGTAAACCACCGTTATATCAGACTGGTTTTACTCCAGAGCAGGAGCTGCTTCATGCAGCGATCTTTAAAGCCCTTTCCCACCTCTAAATACACACCAGTTACAAAGCTTCTCAGCGGATAAACCACCCACCAAACTGATTTTACTTCGGAGTGGGAGCTGCTTTACGCAGCGATCTTTAAAAGCCATCGTCACACAACCCCACCCAACAAAATCCACAGCGATTAATCAGCATAAGGATAATGGACGTGACGCTGCTCTTGTAATTTCATACCCAAATATTCAAAGGTCCCCACCAGCATCTCAGTAAATGGTGCCGGTGCTTTTTCTTGGCATGAGGTCGACAAGATAGAAAACTGCTTTTCACGTAGTGTTCTAAGCTCAGGCTTTAACGCTTCGATGTCCATAAAGTCGGTTATTCTGTCGATAAATGCCTTCATTCTTGGTGTCACTGCATACCAATAAACGGGGGATGCAAAAATGATGTGCTCAAAACCAAGTACCCATCTAAAAAGGTTAACAAAGTCATCATCACTGTGAGAGTGTTTGTAGCAATACTCACCAATTTTATAACGGTCTAAATAGATGAGCTCAGCTCTTTTTTCTTCTGCTAGTACCTTTGCAGATTGGTAGGTATTTCCATTGGGGTTTGAGCTTGAGTAAATAACGACTGTTTTCATAATCTTCAATTCCAGTTGCACTAATAATAAATTGGGTGCTACCTTAAAACCTCACCTTAAGTTAAGGTAAAGTACTAATTTATGAAAACTGAAAAATTATTAAGAGACGAGCCAAACCTCAGCGTCGGTAAGGTTGCCCAAAGAGCTGACGTTGCGGTGTCTGCACTGCATTTCTATGAGAACAAAGGGCTTATTCGCAGTTGGCGTAATAACGGTAATCAGCGCCGTTATAAAAAGGATGTGTTGCGCCGAATTGCCATTATTAAAGCTGGTCAAAAAATGGGGATAACCCTAGGGGAGATAAAAGAAACCCTTGATACCCTACCCGATTCAAGAACACCAACCAAAGCGGACTGGGCGAAACTCTCTACAGCCTGGCAAGCAAAGCTGGACGAAAAAATCGCTTACATGCAGCGCTTAAGAGACTATGTCGATGGTTGCATTGGCTGTGGCTGTTTGTCGATGAAATCATGCCCTATCTACAACCCCGATGACATCGTTGCCAAAGAGGCTTACGGTGCGGTGTGGTTGGATGAGCCAGACAAAGCAAATAAAGCAAAATCTTGTTATGATAGCGAAAACCATTAAATAGGACACAATAATGAAAAAGACTGCCTTGTGTATGGCGCTAGCCATGGCAATGGGCCTGACTGGCTGCTCACTTTCTCCTTCGTCTGTCGAGACGACGCCTTCAGCTTCACAGCAAACAGTAGCAACAAATGCACAATTCGCTGACTTTTCTCAGCAATTTATCAATGACTTATGGAAACAGTACCCAGAAGCGTCGCTCTGGGCAGGCTTTGGCAAGTACGACGATATTATCACGGTACCAACCCAAGCGACTCGTGATGCAAGTGTTGCCTTCTCTCAGGCGCAACAGGCTAAGTTACAACAGTTCGACCTTGCTAACTTAAGCAATAGTCAAAAAATCGATTATCACTTGATTGAAAATCGCCTAAAACGCGATATCTGGCATATTGAAACCTTCAAAAGCTGGCAGTGGAATCCGTCAAACTACAATGTTTCTTATGGCTTTGCGACGATACTCAATAGCCGCTTTAAAACGGATGACGAAAAGCTCAAGCTCGTTTTGGCACGTCTTCAATATGTGCCAGCCTATTATGAAGCTGCACAAAACAATATTAACAATCCAACGCTTGAATATACTCAGCTTGCGATTGCACAAAACCAAGGCGCATTTAGTGTATTAAACGACGAGTTGCTTGATAAACTTGCGACTTCATTATTAACAGCCGAGGAAAAAGCCCTATTCAAGCAGCGCTTCGCTGCCGCGAAATCTGCCATCAATGGATATGTATCTTACCTTAGCAACCTTGAAAAAGAGTTAAGCGAAAACGGTAATGCGCGCTCATTTAGAATTGGTGAGAAGCTGTACGAAGAAAAATTTGCCTTTGATATTCAGTCTGGCTACACCGCCAAGCAAATGTATGAAAAGGCAATGGCCGACAAAGCCCGTGTTACTAATGAAATGGTTAAGATTGTTGATCAACTCTGGCCAAAGTACTTTGCTGACAAGCCACGCCCTGAATCTGACATTGATGCGATTGCCACGCTTATCAAGCACCTTTCAGTCAAACACGTAAAGCGTGAAAACTTTGTAAGCGAAATCAAGGCGCAAATACCAGAACTTGAAAAGTTTGTGATGGAAAAAGATCTCATCACGCTAGACCCAGAAAAGCCGTTGGTTGTTCGCGAGACGCCTGAATATATGCGTGGCTTTGCTGGCGCTTCAATCAGTGCTCCGGGCCCATACGACAAAAAGGAGAACACCTATTATAACGTGTCTCCGCTGGACTCAATGAGCGACGAGCAAGCTGAATCGTATCTACGTGAATACAACCATTGGATCCTGCAGATCCTAAATATTCATGAAGCCGTGCCAGGCCATTACACGCAGTTAGTTTACTCTAACGAATCTCCGTCTTTGGTGAAGAGTATCTTAAGTAATGGCGCGATGATTGAAGGATGGGCAGTATACACTGAGCGCATGATGCTAGAAGAAGGCTATGGTAACTTTGAGCCTGAAATGTGGTTAATGTACTACAAGTGGAATCTACGTGTGATCTGTAACACCATCCTAGATTACGGTATCCAAGTAAAAGGAATAAGCAAAGAAGAAGGCTTAGATCTGCTGATGAATGGGGCTTTCCAAGAGCGTGCAGAAGCCGAAGGTAAATGGCGCCGTGCAACCTTGAGCCAAGTACAATTAACCAGCTATTACTCTGGTTATCGCGAAATTTACGACTTCCGTGAAACACAAAAACAAAAGCTTGGAAAGGAATTTGACTTAAAAGCATTCCATGAAGAATTCTTAAGCTTTGGTAGTGCTCCGGTAAAATATATCCGCCAGTTAATGACGAAGTAATATAATAATGCCAGCCTCATGGCCGGCATTATTTTTCGAAAAATTGACATCACCTGTAGGTCGGCCTTTAGGCCGACTAACGTTTTAATTTAGAGGGTACCCTATAAACCTAAAGGCTACCCTTTAAACCTAAAGTCTACCCTTTAAACGTTGGGGGATTGTCGACCTAAAGGTCGACCTACTTTACTATCTTCATTTCATCTAGCAGGTTTTGCGCATTATCAACCTTATCCATTACCCATAACATGTAACGCGAATCAACATGGATTGAGCGGTTTAGGTTTTTATCGTAATCCCAGTCACCAATAATGCTTTCATATACACCGTCAAACAGTAAACCTACTAACTCCGCTTTCCCGTTTAAAGTTGGCGAGCCTGAGTTACCACCTGTGGTATCCACGTTAGAAAGGAAATTCACCGGTACGGTATTCATGCCCCCTGTATATTGACCATATACTTTTTCGCGGATCAACTGCTGTTGCTTTTTCGGCGCGTTAAATGGTTCTACATCGGTATTTTTAGCCAGCAATCCTTCAAGCGAGGTAAATGGCGTTGCCACTAAACCATCTTGCGGTGAGTAGCCACCTACCGTACCGTAAGTGACACGGAGTGTGCTGTTAGCATCCGCATAAACTGGCTTATTTTGTGACTTGTTGTAAGCAATAATGGCTTCCATCAAGGCAGGACGAGCAGATTGCTGCTTACCAGCCAATTCTTTTTCTTCATCTTCGATTTGCTTCATCACTGCAAAAATCGCTTTTGCATATTGAATGAATGGATCAGAGCTTTGATTTAACTGCTCAAGCTCTAAATCTAACATCCAAAGACGGGCTTTTTCATCAGCAAGCTTAGAGTTAGCATACATCTCATCTAGCAGCGCTTGGTGTTTTGCTTTATTGAAGCCGTTTTCAAGTTGAAGCTGCTTATCGACTTCAGCTAAACGCGCTTCTTTTGGCAAGGCTGCATAAAGCTCCATGAAGTAAAGCATAATCGCTTTATCAACTGTTTCATCATAGCGGCGCGTCATACGCTGAAGCCCCGCTTTGATTTTTGGCATATCACGTTCTTGATAGCCACTCTCACGCTCAGCATCAGGCTTTTGTTTTTCAACCGCCAAGCGATAAAGCTTACGCGCAGTAGACATCATTTGTGAGCGATGGATATAGCCAACCATCATATCACGCTCATAATGAGCTTGAGATTGAGCAACCAACTCGCTCAATTCGTTTAGCACAGCACCATACTTTGCTTTACGGTCTGCATCGGCATTGATCCAAGTGCTAAGATCGCGCTCAAATTGCTGCTTGCGGCTGTACATACTGCCTTTTTTGAAGCTCTCAATCATAGAGCCAAAGTTTTTGATGTAGTTGTTGTAACCTGCAATGGTGCTTTCATAAGCGATACGAGCTTGCGAACCTTCTGGTGCATTTTCTTCAATCAGTGCCACATACTTTGAGTTATGTTTACGTACCATGGGGTAAACCGTGTTAAACACATAATCTACTTCAGAAGCAATACGATAACGGTTGGTACGACCTGGATAACCCGTCACCATTACAAAGTCGCCCTCTTGCACGCCTTTTGCACTCACACTCAAGAATGACTCTGGGTTGTAGGGTACGTTATCTTTAGAAAACTCAGCGGGTTTACCATCTTTACCCACATATGCACGGTAAAAAGCAAAGTCGCCAGTGTGACGAGGCCACATCCAGTTATCAATATCGCCGCCATATTTGCCCACGCCCATCGCTGGCGTGTATGCCAGACGGACATCTTTTATCTCAAGCGATTTAATGAGGTAATATTCCAATCCACCATGAAAGGTGTAAACATTACAGCGATAGCTTTCATCTTGCTCACACTCGGCAACAAGTTGTTTGCGCTTACTGTCAATAGCATCAAAACGTGCTTTACCGGTAAGCGAATCCGTACCGGCATTAACTTTATCCGTTACGTTCGACACTTCTTTTGTCACATAAACGCGTGAGCCCGGTGCCGCCGGCAAGTCTTCACTTGGCTGTTTTGCTAAAAAGCCATTCTCAAGAATATTGTTATCTGTTGTTGAATTGTATTGAATAGAGCCGTATGCACAGTGATGGTTTGTCACCACCAGACCTTTAGGAGAGACAAATGACGCCGTACAACCACCTAAGCTAATCACCGCATTCATCGGGAACTCTGTGAGTTTAGAAATTGACTTAGCATCAATCTCTAGTCCTTTAGACTTTAAAATAGATTCAAGTTCAGGTAGTTGATGTGGTTGCCACATGCCTTCATCGGCAGCAACGTACTGAGAAAAGGCCAACACCATGGCCGCGGAGATAGCTTTAATACGCATATTCCAATCCTAAATGTTATATTATTTTAATTGCGGTCAGTAATGTGACCCAAGATAGCGCCAAATAGCAATTTATTTCGGTGGAATTCGATAAACCGATGTAAACAACCGTACAGAAAATACCATGATAAAACGCCTAGTTTTCACTTTTTTAGCGAAACATCTCATCGGTTAATTCAAAGGCCTCCCAAGTCGCCTGTGCTGAACCAATTTCTTCTAAAATGCGCCCTTTAACTCCTGCAAATGCTGAATTAGAAATCCACATTTTTACTTCACCCTTTTCACCAAACCCAAAAATGATGAATGGATTCACATCATCATCAACACGTCCTGATGCAAATGTAACAGGAGTCAATTCGTCAATTATATGGTAGGCTTTCTTCCGCTGAACTTTGAATGAAGCTCTGTAGAGTTTTGCTTGCTTGTAGTCTCGCCATTCAACATCCACTTTATGTGGGATTTCAGCACCCCAAAACGATCCTTTTTTCTGAGCATTTCCCCAACAACAGCCTATCGCTCCTGCAGGTGGAGAAAATTTATCATCAAACACTATTTTGACCATCAAGTCACTATTTTCATAAGCTGAAATACCTATATCCAACTGTGCTAGCTCGGTATGTGAAGAGCAACTGCAAAGCAGTATTAATGCCAGTAAAACGGTAGAGAGCTTATTGAACATCCTTTTCTCCAATTCGAACATCCCAGTCTCATTCGTTTTAGATATTAACTTTGGATTGTGGGCACTTATCTAATTAAACATTTCATCGGTTAATTCAAAGGGTTCCCAAGTCGCTTGTGCCGAACCAATTTCTTCTAAAATTCGTCCTTCGACGCCATCAAACGGTGCATTAGAAATCCACATTTTTACTTCTCCCTTTTCACCAAACCCAAAGATGATATAAGGATTAACATCGGTCTCCGTTTTGCCTGTGTAATAAGTCACACTCGGTAAATTACCCGCGATTTCGTATGCCTTGTCTCGCTGTACTATAAACACAGCACGATAATGCCTACCTTGCTTATAATCCCACCATTCTGCTTGAACTTTATGTGGGATCTCAGCTCCCCAAAACACACCTTTCTTTTGAGCGTTCCCCCAGCAACAGCCTATAGCACCTGCGGGAGGGGAAAATCTATCGTCAAATATAAGCTTTACCATCAGGTCACTTTTTTCATAAGCGGAAATACCTATATGTAATTTTTCGAGCTCTGTGCGTGAAGAACAACTGCAAAGCAGTATTACTAGCAACAAAATGATGTAGAGTTTATTTGTCATCCTTTTCTCCAAGTCGAACATCCCTAGTCTTATTTGCTTTTGACTTTAACTTTGGATTGTGGGCGCTTATCTAATTAAACATCTCATCGGTTAATTCAAAATGTTCCCAAGTCGCTTGCGCCGAGCCAATTTCCTCTAAAATTCGTCCTTCGACGCCATCAAACGGTGCATTAGAAATCCACATTTTTACTTCACCCTTTTCACCAAAACCAAAGATAATATAGGGCTCAAGATCGGTTTCTGTTTCACCTGTGTAATGGGTAATGCTAGGTAAATTACCCGCGATTTTGTATGCCTTGTCACGCTGCACAGATAGCGTTGCACGATAGTGTTTTCCCTGCTTGTAGTCCCACCACTGCGCTTCTACTTTATGTGGAATCTCAGCTCCCCAAAACGTACTATTTGCATTAGCATTTCCCCAACAACAACCTATTGAGCCAGCTGGGGGTGAAAACCTATCATCAAATATCAGTTTCACCATCAAATCGCTTTTTTCATACGCAGATATAGCTATATTTAATTTTTCTAGCTCGGTATGTGAAGAGCAACTGCACAGCAGTATTACTGCCACTAAAACGGTATAGAGCCTATTAATCATCCTTTTCTCCAAATTGATTTATTTCCATTTTTATACGCTTTCCACACTCGCACCTGCGGTAGCGCTTTTGCATTATTGTAAAACATTTCCCTTTGTCCATTTTCAGTCACGTCCTTTGCTTTTGTTTCCTCACCGTGAGCCAGTTTATCCATAGTTCCCGTAAACCGAGAACTAATATGAATATAATGCTCATATAACTTCTGCCAAGCTTGGCTTGTTGGCCCAGCTTTAAGCGCTTTTGGCACCAAAGTTGCGACCTCGTTGCTAAGTTCATAGGGATAGATACTTTGAAGACGCGCCATTTCGTTTAGTGGAACGCCATGTTGCACCGCCTCGTTATACATTTGGTGCAGTCCAAAATGGGCAAGGGTATTATCTATTTTACGTCTCCAAACAGGTCGGTATGTGGTGTAAAAATCCCTGTCTCTTCCCGAGCGACTAGCACCGTATCTTAGTCTTTTAAAGCGATAGGCCATATCTACGTTAATACCTGGCCACTGATATTTATGTTCAATTGCTAACTTTGCCTGTTGTACTTTTGCTTCATGCTCTGGATTTCCGGGAATACCACGAATGCGCTTTAAAGGATATTCAATATCAATACTGATAGGGGCATACCCGCCCCCAATATCAGAATGAACGCCTGGCAGATAATCTTCTTTATGGTTAACAAACAAGCTACCATCTTTATTTTTTAACGAGCTTAGTGGGAACTTATCACGCCGCTCATCCCAAGCCGTTAAGTGATACACAGCCCCTGCGCTGGCCTGATTGAGATCGAGTCTAGCTGCCTTCTCTAACTCATCTCTAGCATACAGCTCACTATGATCATTATCTCCATCCCCCCCTATCGAAGCGACAGTATCGAAAATTCCAACAAAGCGAAATACCACCTCTTTATTCGCTAATTTAGTATCTTGCTTTTCTCTCATTTCATTGATCAGATTAACAAATGCTCTTGCTGCCGCTGCGCCACGGCTAAAACCAAAACAGTCGAGTAACACAGTGCTACATAACTCAATATATTTACCTTTTAAGAAAAAGCTAAATTTAACAAGAGTGTTTACCAATCTCTCATCAAAAGAGTAGGCAACGGCTAAATCAATTGTACTATTACCTTCTCCTGCCTTAGTGCCTACGCCTTCGACATAGTGTTTAAAATGAAATTTATCATCCATTTCATACAACTCATGAAGCTTAGCGATATTCGTCGGCTCTTTATCATCAAAGGGGTCCAAAATATCGTTGTATTTATTGTTGCCTGTACCATCAAAGAAGATCCCGATGCTCGGAGGCTCGCTAATAAAATATAGGTGTACATTACCCTCGCCTGAAACATTGTGTTTAATCAGCTGCACTCCGCCCTCAGCGCCAATCTTAAGTGCTTTTACTTTTTCTATATCAAGTAAGTCAGCATATGGCACATTGTTAAAAAGCACCTGCTCCGGCACACCTAAGATTTTTGCTTTTAGACTATAGCGACCATCTTCACTCAACTTGCCGAATATCAAAGGCGTTTGTGTTGTCCCTTCAGAGGCTCTGGACAATGTGGGAGTATTAGCACCTTGGATCACAAAACTCACCGCTAACTCCCCTTCCAGCGACACCAATATGCGCTTCTCAGCCACCTCAGGTGATTTATCGACGTTAATCGAGGCCAATACCTGTTCAACCGGTGTTAACGGGTCTAATTGGCTTGCGCCAATGGGCTGATTAGGATCAACCCCACCATTGCCTGCAAAGGCATTGTTTCTAATTTCGGCTTTGAAATAGGGCTTGCGTTTAACGATGACTAGCTGCTCTCTAGAACCGGCAGCACTGCCAGACCTTACACTTTGTAAGCCCTTTTTGGTCTTTATAAAAACACGAGTAAATTCGTCACGCTTAACATGGCGCCAATTATGTCTTTGTTGCAATACTATCCAATCACTGGCATGAGGCTTTAGTTGCGTTCTAATTTCTAACGGTAAATGAGCGGTTGTGGTATGGGGTGGCAAGACTTCCAGCTCATCGATTTGTTGGTCAATCAACCAATTATGTTTTTCTTCAACTATTTTCATCCTTGTTCACCAGAGTTAGTTTTTTATACCATCCTTTCGTATTAAAAAAGACTAACATTTAACCACCTAATTGGTAAATAAAATTTAATAAAATCGTAAATAAAACGTCTTATGGCGGTAAGTTTTCAACACCTAGGTCTTTGCTATATCAGCCGCAAAAGTAATGTGTGAGTTAGCCAAACTTTTTACATCATTTGTCACCCATAAATGATAGGATCGCCGCAATTGTCAGTAATGAGTCAAATTTATGCTTTCGTGTAACAACATCACTATGCAGTTTGGTGCAAAACCACTGTTTGAGAATATTTCCGTTAAGTTTGGTGACGGCAACCGCTATGGCCTAATAGGCGCTAACGGCTGCGGTAAATCCACCTTTATGAAAATCCTAAGCAAAGAGCTAGAGCCAAGTGCAGGTAACGTAAACTACGATCCAAACGAGCGTATCGCTAAGCTAAATCAGGATCAATTTGCCTACGAGCAATATACGGTTGTAGACACAGTGATCATGGGTCATAAAGAGCTGTGGGAAATCAAGCAAGAGCGCGATCGCATTTACTCATTACCTGAAATGAGCGAAGAAGACGGCATGCGTGTTGCCGACCTTGAAACGCAATTTGCTGAAATGGATGGCTATTCCGCAGAAGCAAAAGCGGGTGAATTACTCCTCGGTGTGGGTATTCCAACCGAGCAACATTATGGCTTGATGTCAGAAGTTGCTCCGGGCTGGAAACTGCGTGTACTACTTGCACAGGTATTATTTGCAGAGCCAGATATCATGCTCTTAGACGAACCAACCAACAACTTGGATATCTATACTATCAAGTGGTTGGAAGACGTATTGAATCAGCGTGATTGTACTATGATCATCATCTCGCACGACCGCCACTTCTTAAACTCAGTGTGTACACACATGGCGGATATCGACTATGGCGATCTGCGTATTTACTCAGGTAATTACGATGAATACATGTTTGCTGCGACGCAAGCTCGCGAGCGCCTGTTGTCAGACAATGCCAAGAAAAAGGCGCAAATCGCTGAGCTACAGCAGTTCGTTTCGCGCTTCTCTGCAAACGCCTCAAAAGCGAAGCAAGCGACATCTCGTGCTAAGCAAATTGACAAGATCCAACTGGAAGAAGTTAAAGCATCAAGTCGTCAAAATCCATTTATTCGCTTTGAGCAGGAAAAGCCGCTATTCCGTAACGCACTTGAGCTTATCTCGCTATCACAAGGTTATGACGACACCCTATTCTCTGATCTAAGTGGCCTTGTTGAAGTCGGCGAGAAAGTTGCCATCATCGGTGAAAATGGTGCCGGTAAAACGACACTACTCAACACCTTAGCAGGTCGTAAAGCGCCACAAGCAGGTGAGTATAAATGGTCAGAAAACGCCAATATTGGTTACTATGCGCAAGACCATGCTGACGAATTTGAAAAAGATCTGGATCTTTTCCAATGGATGGAACAGTGGCAACAGCCTGGCGATGATGAGCAAGTCGTACGCGGCTTCCTTGGCCGTATGCTGTTCTCTCAAAACGACATCAAAAAGTCAGTTAAGGTGATCTCAGGTGGTGAACAAGGCCGTATGCTATTTGGTAAAATCATGATGCATAAGCCAAATATCCTACTAATGGACGAACCAACGAACCACATGGATATGGAATCAATTGAGTCTCTCAACTTGGCACTTGAACAATACGAAGGCACGTTATTCTTCGTATCGCACGACCGTCAGTTTGTCTCATCACTTGCAACGCGCATTTGGGAAATTAAAGACGGTAAGATCACCGACTTCCATGGTACGTACGACGAGTACCTCGCGAAGAAAGCCGCTGAAGCCGTATAGGATTAGACTGTTAAGGGCCAATGATTGGCCCTTTTTATTTTCTTAAAAACAGCAGATCATTCCCCCCTCACTCACCAGCACAAAAAATAGACAAACCTGCAATTTTGCTGTTAGGATTGTTCTCGCAAAAATTGGAATAATAAAAGGGTCGGCTATGGAACGTTTACAGAATATGTATTCAATAATGTTGCTGTCTAAGCTGAAAGCAAGCTTTCCAGAATCGTGCGATATCAATCACCACACTTTTTCACTCCCACACGCAGATCAACAACTACTTGAAGATGTTGTGACTACTCACCTCAATGAAGGGCTTATCCAAGCGGATGGCCGTGATCAGTATAGTTTGACGACAAAAGCGATTGCACTGTTTGGCGAAGACAAATAACGAAAAAAATAACTTAATAACAAAGAAATAAGCGCACCGAAGTGCGCTTCCAAGTTATTAACCTGAGATCAGGTTAACTAGGGACTGTGATGCTATCGTTAGCATCTGTAACCAAAGTGACTTGGTTACCTATGAAATCTACGTCTAAATCCGACAATACCAGCCAACAACATAAGGCCGGCAAACATTGAACCGCCAGATGAATCAGAGTCAGTTGAAGGCTTATCAGGCACTTGATCAATCAAGGTATTTGCTTTTGGACTTAAGCCTTGAGCTGATTTGGGGTCATCATCCAGCACAGTAATTGCGTTTATGGTTACAAAGTTAGCTGCCCCCGGCTCACTATTGCTATCTTTACACTGTTCATCAGTGAAGTTAACTAATGGCACATTACCACAACGAGGAATTTTTGCTATCGCTGCTAATATTTCCATGCCATCACCAGTCACTTGACCAAAAACTGTGAAGCCACCGTTGTCAACGTCCAAATTTTTACTGTTATCTACCAAATTAAAGAACCATTGACTTGTCGCACTGTCAGGTCTATTTGCTACCTTTGCCATTGCAATGGTGCCTTTTACGTTAGACCACTTTGGTTCATTTTTTACAGCATCGTAAGTAGCGATGGCGTCAAGAGGCACGTCTCCTTCATATTTGAAGCCGCCGCCTTGCACAACAAAATCTGGAATAACGCGGTGAATAACCGTATCAGAATAACGCCCGTTATCTACGTATTTCAAAAAGTTTTCCACGGTTTTAGGCGTGCTTTCATCAAATAGATTGACCTGAAAGCTACCATGAGAAGTTTGAAATTCGACAATCGTTGCATTAGCAGCGAAGCTTCCCAACAAAGTTGAAGCGAGCAATAGAGAGTTTAGCTTGAACATACTTTTCCACTTGGTTATTTTAATTCTCTTTGCAAACTAGAATAAAAATTTATTTATAAGTCGGCTAGCAATTCATTGCCAGTGGTAACAATTAAGAACATTTGCAGACTTAGATTTACAAAAACTGGTTAGGAACCCACCACACCTTGAGCAAGTTTTAGTCAAACAAACGAATTTCACCGCATAACTCCTCGGAGTAGACGGTTTATACATGCAACACTTCGTCATTTTTTATATGATGCGCCCGATTATAATTCTAAATCCAGGACAACAAGTATATGAGTAATTCCTCTGAAGCGACGATGGAGATGAATACCATCAGCGATGGGCGCTGGACCCAACACGACACCCATTGGGTGTTAAGTTTATTTGGCACTGCGGTCGGCGCAGGTATTTTATTCTTGCCAATTAACATTGGTATTGGTGGTTTTTGGCCACTACTAATCATGACCGTGCTTGCCTTCCCTATGACCTTTTTAGCACACCGAGGATTGGCCCGGTTCGTCCTTTCATCAAAGCAAAAAGATGCCGATTTTACGGATGTAGTAGAAGAGCACTTCGGCGCAGGGGCTGGCCGTTTAATTTCCTTACTTTACTTTTTCTCTATTTTTCCTATTTTGCTTATTTATGGTGTTGGCCTAACCAATACCGTCGACAGCTTTATCGTCAATCAACTTGGCTTTGAGTCACCGTCTCGTATTTTACTCTCTGGCGTGCTCGTTGCCGGGATGATTGCCATCATGTTAGGCGGCGAAAAGCTGCTACTGCGTGCTTTTGCTATTTTGGTTTACCCGCTGGTTGGGGTATTACTGTTTTTGTCACTCTATTTAGTGCCTAACTGGCAAATGCCAGTGGTAAGCACGCCTGATGTTGCGAGCTTAACCGAATTGCTTTGGCTATCCGTTCCTATCGTAGTATTTTCATTTAGCCATGCAGCCGCCATTTCTAGCTTTGCTAACGTGCAGCGTCGTCACTACAAAAGTGAGGCAGTTCAAAAATCAGAAGCGATCCTTCGTACGACCTCCATTATGTTGATAGTGTTTGTTTTGCTATTCGTATTCTCCTGCGTATTCTCTTTAACACCAGAACAAATGGAAGAAGCAAAATCGGCGAACGTGTCTGTTTTATCCTATTTAGCTAACGTGTATAACAATCCATTTATTGAAATGCTTGGCCCTCTTGTGGCATTTATCGCGATTACTTCGTCTTTCCTAGGTCACTTCCTTGGTGCACGTGAAAGCTTTAACGGCCTTGCAACCAAGCAAACGAGCATGAGCTACAAGCTTGCTGATAAGCTAGGCGTGGTATTTATGTTTATTGCTATTTGGGTTTGCGCCGTATTAAACCCAAGTATTTTGGACATGATGGGAGCTATCTCAGGCCCGATCATTGCGATGATCTTGTTTATCATGCCAACCATTGCCGTGTTTAAAGTACCGGCACTACAAAAATACAAAAGCCACATTGGCACTTATTTTGTGCTATTCGTCGGCTTGCTGGCGGTTTCTGCATTACTGTATAACATGCTAGGCTAACCAAAAGGGAGGCATCGCCTCCCTCACCTCTCTTTTTTCTTGTTGTTTATCTTCATGGCAGTTCAGACTAAATATAGTACTAGTTTTCAGTGTATTGAATGAACCACCATAACCGAAAAATGAACTTTGACTTTGTTTATCTTCATGGCAGTTCAACCTATATTATGGTAGTTTTCAGTGTCTTAAATTGAATACTACGACCAAACGATGAATTTTGACTTTCCATCAGCAATTAACGAAGAAATCGCAGCGCTAATCAATCAAGTGCATAACCTACCTGTGCATGAGCAAACGCTGTTGAGTGTGCTGGCGGTCGTCTATAAACCAGTTTCAGCAATCAAACTCAAACGCCTAGTTCAAGCGCTCGTGGCAAAAGAGATCATCCCCGAAAATGACTTTGAACAAGGTGTGAGTCATAGCCAAATTATGAAGTGGCGCTCAGACGGGTTAGTGACTTTTAACGAAGATGGAGTGCAAATAAACCTAAAACTCGCGACCAGTTTAAGCCATCGAGTCATGGCTGACGGCCAGTTTTTAGCAATCCTTAACATCGCAGAAGAGTTTATCCCTGTACTGAATGCTTATGAATGGGAACGCCAATTTGCCGATGAACAGCGACTCATTCGAGACTTTTTATTTATCAATCAACTACCAAAAGCCCGCAATCATTTAGGACTGGCGAAAGACCCACAGGCGGTGTGCCATAAGACCAATCAAGTGCTATTACCACTGTATTTTTATCCTTTTACAGTTGAAGGATTTTCGGCGCTTGCTGATGACTTACAATATCAAGCTTTTGCAACTTTGCTATATACCTTACTACAAGGTGGTCACAGCATTAGCTATGCACTTGAAATACTCACACAGGTTCAAGCCAAGACACAAAGCCCGCTACTGACCTGTTTATTAGCAGAATATCAAATCTATACCCTGCAATTGGATAAGGCTCAGGCGTTGGTGGCCAATATCCAAACCGCTTATAGTGCACAAATTATGGCAAGCATTGCTTTTTTACAACAACACGACGACCTTATCGTTTGTTTTGAACAAGCACTAAAAGCCAAAGACAAAATCACCAAACGTAAAAAGCAGTACCTAGGTAGAACACTGGGTTTGTTTCATAAGTTGGCGTTATTGCAGCAAGCCAATAGCCATGATGCCGCATTATTTGACACCCTCTCTCAACAGCTTGAGTTTGAAAGCCAAGACAGCAAAGCACCTTATAATAACTTCTTTGCCAATAACGTGCTGTTATACTGCGCAGAGAGCTTGTCGCAAAACAGTAGCTACAGCAGCGCCCATTTAAATTATTCAAGCCTGAAGAAATCTCATGTTTTTGACTATTACTTAGGTCGCTTGCTCGACTGCTTTGCACACTTCTGGTGTAATCAAAGTTTAGATGCCAAAACGCTTGCCAGTCTCGACGACTGCATCGCAACGTTTGAGCGCCTCTCTTTACCTCTTTTTGCTGGGCTTGCAAAGCAGTTGATGCTGGCAATGCACGGTGAGCAATATCCGCTTGCGTTTAATCCCGAGCTGAATATTAGCCATCTCGTTGCTAAAAAGACGGCATGGGATCTGGCATTGGACAAACTTATTGCGCTCAACCCGAATGCAAATACCAGCCAAGAAGTTGACGAACAATTTCGCCTGATTTGGCAAATTAGGCAAGGTCGCTTTGATATTGAGTTTTTAGCACGCGAGCAAAAGCGAGGTAAAACAGGCTGGGGAAAAGGTAAGCCAATTTCCTGCAAACAACTGAAACAGCACCCCGAGCAATTTAGTTATATTAGCCAGTCTGATAAAAAGCTGATCGATGCCATCGCACCACAGTCAGGTTATGGCTACAATGGTCGTGCGGACTACGCCCTTGCTGGAATTCCCGCGTTAAAAGCCGCAGTCGGCGCCACCAACCTATACCATGAAGAAGACTTAAAACAAGCCATTACCATTGCCGAGAAATCTCCCGAGTTACATATCCGTCAACATGGCGACGATCTGCTGCTCTCTATTCCTAATTTACCCAGCTATTTTGGTCAACCGCAAACCTACTCATTTATTCAGCAAGCTGAGCATCACTACGAGTTTATTGTGTTTAACCAATCACATATACAGGTCGCTGAGATTATTGGTGAATCCGGATTAACCGTGCCTGCTAGTGCAAAACAAAAAGTGCTGTCGAGTATTAAGGCCATCGCACCTTATCTTAATGTACAGTCTGATTTAGCTGACATAGATACTGGGCTGGATAGTATCGAGGCGCAATCAGCGCTTGTTATTAATATTCAACCTTATCATCAAGGCCTCGATTTTCACTGTGTGGTCATGCCCTTTGGCGAAAAAGGGCCGATTTTTCATCCTGGGCACGGTATTGCCACTGTCAGCGCCGAAATCGATGGTAAACGCTTATCCACCACCCGAAACTTGTTACTTGAGCAGCAAAGATTGGATGAGTTAGATACGCACTGTCCGCTATTTTTGGAGATGACGGATAATCGCTTAAGTTTAGCCGAAGTGGACGCAGCGCTAGAGGTGCTGCAAGAACTTGAGCTGGTGATTAATCAAGAGCCTTGCCCTATAGCACTCAAGCTCAGATGGCCTAAAGGTAAAAAGGTTAAGCTCAGTAGCAAGCTCGAAAGCCAACATTTGCAACTTGCCATGAGCAAGAAAAATGAATGGTTCGACATGACCGGCGAGCTACAAGTAAGTAATGACCAAGTTATCGAACTGAAACAGCTTCTCAAAATGGTTGCCACCAGCAATGGCCGCTTTATTGCGCTGGACGGTGAGCAAGTACTCGCCCTTTCAAGTGACTTAAAAGCGCAACTTGACCAGCTCAATAACGCGACCGAGGGCGGAAAGTTTCACCCGCTAGCCGCGCCGTTAATTGCGGAAGCCACCACTGGAATGCGGATGAAAACCTTGCCAGCCTGGGAAGAGCAAAACGAAAAAATGCAGCAAGCCGTCGGATTGACTCCAACGCTTCCTTCAACATTACAAGCCGAGCTTCGCGACTACCAGCAGGCGGGATTTGACTGGGCTATGCGACTTGCCCATTGGGGGGCAGGTGCGTGCCTTGCCGATGATATGGGATTGGGTAAAACCATCCAAGCGCTGGCGATGATATTGGCCCGTGCCAATGTCGGCCCGACGCTTGTCATCGCGCCAACATCGGTCTGCTTCAACTGGCAACAAGAAATCCAAAAATTCGCTCCAACTTTGTCGGTGAAGCTCTTTTCTGACTATCCACATTCTGATGCCAGAGCTGAGATGCTGAGCAACTTGCAACCACTGGATTGTGTAATTTTAAGCTATGGTCTGCTACAGCGCGAAGTTGATATCTTAAAGCCTATCGCTTTTGAAACTATTGTCGCCGATGAAGCCCAAGCGCTAAAAAATCCTTTAGCAAAGCGTACTCAGGCCGCCTGCGCGCTCAAAGGCAAGTTTAAGCTGATCACCACAGGGACACCAATAGAAAACAACCTCACAGAGCTTTGGTCACTCTTTCGTTTTGTAAACCCAGGATTGCTCGGTAACCTCAAGCGCTTTAGCGAGAAGTTTTCCGCTCCCATTGAAAACGCCAATGAAGATAAACTAGCAGCACACCGTGCCCGTAAAGGCCTCAAACACCTGATCCAGCCTTTTATTCTGCGCCGTATGAAGCATCAGGTATTAACCGAATTGCCACCACGCACTGAGATCAATGTACCAATTCAATTGAGCCAAGAAGAACAAACCTTTTACGAAGCGCTGCGCCAAAATGCCATTGACGAAATTTCACAGTCAACACAGCAAGACAGTGCCAACGAACAACGCTTTAAAATGCTGGCAGCACTAACCCGCTTGCGCCAAGCCTGTTGTCATCCAAAACTGTTAATGGCAGAAAGTCAGATAACCAGCTCGAAATTAGCGGCATTGGATGAGCTTCTGACCGAGCTGCAAGAGAACAATCACAAGGCGCTTATATTCAGTCAGTTTGTAGGCCACTTGCAACTCATTAAAGCTCGCTTGGAAAAACGTGGGATCAGGTTTCAATATTTAGATGGCAGCACCCCAAGCAAAGCTCGTCAGCAAGCTGTGAATGCGTTTCAAAAAGGTGAAGGCGA
Source organism: Pseudoalteromonas sp. DY56-GL79 (assembly GCF_041414765.1). Taxonomy (NCBI): domain Bacteria; kingdom Pseudomonadati; phylum Pseudomonadota; class Gammaproteobacteria; order Alteromonadales; family Pseudoalteromonadaceae; genus Pseudoalteromonas; species Pseudoalteromonas sp. DY56-GL79. The sequence continues at coordinate 66,657 of NZ_JANHZS010000026.1, forward strand.
GGTATTTTTAATTAGCCTCAAAGCCGGCGGCTCTGGCTTGAATCTTACCGCAGCAGATTACGTTATTCACATGGATCCTTGGTGGAATCCTGCGGTTGAAGAGCAAGCGTCAGACCGCGCACATAGAATGGGACAAACACGCCCCGTTACTATTTATCGCTTAATTGCCAAAGGCACGATTGAAGAACAAATTGTCGAGCTCCATCATCATAAAAAAGACCTCGCGGATCAATTGCTCGCGAACACCGATAAGGTGATGAAACTAGACGTAAACGATGTACTATCCATGCTCAAGGAGACGCTTTAATACCAATTGAATTAATTCTCCAATCAATTTGAAGGGTGAAATAGCATATTAGCTTCGTTAAAAATTTCTCATTTAGAACAACTAAATAGCAAAATTTTTGCCTAGCTACTAAAGCTATTTCCCCGCTTCAAAATAGCTCATTTACTTAATACAATTGGTATAATACAGATCTCTGGCGCGCGATAAGGTAAATCTAAAAGCGAAAAATAGTTTTGACCTAAGGCGATCCGACGAAAGGCATTGTCGTCAAGTTCGGCGAGAATTCGACTATTGATATCGACTTCTTCTAAGTAATCGAAAAAGCGTTTATTTTTACTGGCGACGAAATCACTGCCTGGCAAAAAGCGCTCAGCATGGGCATTAATAAATTCAACATACTGCGCCTGAATTTTCGGGTCGCTAAAGTAATAGTCGTACAAAATCCGCCATGACAGATCGGCCTTTAGGTTTTTATATTGGGAGAATAACCGCTCCATGGTGTTTATGTGCAGCTCTGGATCAATTTGGTTTAACTCTTTTGAGACTCCCATGTGCATCCAAATGATATCGTTTTCTGGGTAGCGCTTTAGCACTTCCTCAAGCAAAGGCAAGTATTTGAGTGGCGCGGCGTTATCGCCTAAGTCAGCGTGCAGAGCAAGCGGAATACGCTTTTCTTTTAGCACAGCCATAAATGGCTGCCATTTTGCGATAGTCTCTTTATCTACCGCTTGATGGCCATTACCAAAGTGCGCCGCTTTGACTAAATTCACTTCTCCCATCCAACGAAATAAGTCACCAAACTCGTCTTCGAGAAGTGCCATTTTTGGCAAAATAGTCTCTGGTTTATGCAAGTCAGCAAAGGTCATAGACAAAGTAATATGCACGTTATCTGCGCCATATTTAAGATAATTGCTTGCATTTTTAAAGTCATTTTGAATGCTGGGTGAAATCAACTGGCTGTAGCAACCACGCTCACCAAAGCAGTCAGGCCTTCGCTCGTAAGTTTGACCAATGCCATAAACATTGATAAACACCACTTCCGCACGTTCTGCCCAAGTAACGAGCTTATCAAACGGGACCGCATCTCCCCTAAATGGCTGAAAATGGTGATGGGAATCAACGGCAAAATAACTAGGCTGCGTCTTGCGGTCGTAACATTGGGTATTATCTACACTAAAAGTTGCCAGCGTGCGTGTGCTAGTGGCCGAGACACTTTGACAACCTGCCAATAAAACGGCACAACTCATGGCTATAACACTTTGTTTTACATTCATTTTTATTATCTACTGAGTCTCCTTTACCAAGGTACTTTACCACGGATAATATCCTTGTACATGACCCAGTCACCCATCAAGCTATACAGCGGATATTGAAATGTCGCAGGCTTATTTTTTTCAAAAAAGAAATGCCCCACCCAAGCAAAACCATAACCCGCGATTGGCAACAACCACAGTAAAGACCAATGTGTCGTGACAAGCGCAAAGAGCAAAATCAAGAGCACTAAGGTTGAGCCAATAAAATGCAAGCGACGACAGGTTTTGTTTTTGTGCTCCGCGAGGTAATAGGGGTAAAACGATGCAAAAGAATTGAACTCTTTGTTATTATTTTTGGTCATGAGAGTATGCGATTCGTTATTCGACTGTAATACTCAGCATAGTGCAAAGTATTTACGTTGAAAATAAAAAAGGAATGAGCGTGGCAACAGGCTCAGAAACAGTATGTTGAAACCCCTAATGATGATCACCGCTGCGATGCTGCTTCAAGCTTGCAACGACACCGCCCCAACCACCAAATCAGAGGCAACGATGAATGCACAAAGTAACATTCAATGCAGTGTGAGTAAGGGTTCCGACTCAGGTATGACCTACCCCGTTAATTTCACTTTTACCAACGCAGGCCATAATGATGAAAAGTTTCTAATTTGGCATACCCCTTTTGAAGGCTGGTGGAGCCAATTTTTAGAGGTAACACAAAATGGCAAGCCACTTAATTATCAAGGACCCATGGCGAAACGACTCGCGCCGACAGCCAATGAATTTATGACCCTAAATGCAGGGCAAAGTAAAAGCGTAGAACTAGATTTAGCACTGGCTTATGAGATAAACACCACACAGCCCATTACCATCACCTATCACAATCAGCTCAGTCATGCCAATGCATTAAAAGCGTCATGTAGTACGGTATTAGAATAGAACCGATATCAGCACCGTGTCTCGGCTTGTAGGTCGGCTTTTAAGCCGACAACTTAACCAACAACCCACTACAAAACCAAAACCACAACATCAAGGTCTCGAAATTTGGATCACGACTCGACGGTTCTTACCGCGACCAATGGCGTTGTCGTTGGTATCAATATGGCGCTTTTCGCCAAAGCCATCGGTCATAATCTTATTCTCTTCAACCCCTAAGCTCGCCATATATGATTTAATCGCCTCGGCACGTTTCTTTGACAACCTCAGGTTGGTATCACGGCCGCCATAACTATCGCTATAGGCCGAAATATAAATTTGCTCAATTTTCGGGTCATTTTTAAGATATTCGCCGATCATATCCAAGCGTTTACGTGACGATTTTGTCAGTTCGCTGGAGTTTTTCTTGTAATTCATCACCGTAAAAGCAATGTCTTCAAAGCTATATGGCAACAAGTTATCGCGACATTGTAAGAACGCCCAATATGCCTGTTTAAAGTTCACTGACGACAAAGAAACCGAGATTTTATCTACGTCGTTGTGCCAATCTTTATAATAAAAAGTAGGAAAGTAGCCCTTTTCAAGCTCAGTCAGCAACTGCCACGCGACGTCATTTTCAAGTTCACCGTCAAATTTTTTCAGTAATTTCATTTGCCCGATACTTCTTGCCGGTTTGCCGGCTCGCCAAAGCGGTGGCACCGATTCAAGTCCTGCAAAATCGTAACTTTCAGGACGTACCATCATATCTAGGTTAAAGGTTAAGTCTTTATTTTTACTGGCATTACTTGAAAATATAGCTTCACCGTAATACGGAACTTCATGATTAAGCGCACAACTCAAACGATTGTTTTGGTCAACATTCCAATGTGATGAATCAGCTTCGGCAGCGTATTGCCGCATTGCAGCCTCGCTATTAAAGGTGATGGCGCATAACGATATACCAACCCAACCTACTGATTTATATAACTTGATCACCCCACACCTCACAACATCAACCATTAATCTACACTCGCTCAGCACGCCAAAAACTAGAGATTGTCTCTACCAATTCGCGCTATTTAGAGTTAAGCAATAAATGTACCATACTAAGCGCTCTCAAGCTGCTCGCTTCTTGTCTAGGTATCAGTATAATAGGCCGCTAAATTTCACAAACCAAGAAGATTATGTCTGATACCGAGCAAACGCTATTTTCAAAACGCTTTCGCGGCTTCTTTCCTGTAGTTATCGACGTGGAAACCGCTGGCTTTAATAAAGATACTGACGCCCTACTAGAAATTGCCGTCAGTATGTTAAAAATGGACGATGACGGGGTATTAAGCTTAGATCAGACAGTACACTTTCATGTTGCGCCTTTTGAAGGCGCAAATATTGAGCAAGCTGCGATTGACTTTAATGGCATTGATCCATTTTCACCACTCAGAGGCGCAGTTGCAGAAGATGAAGTGCTGAAAGAAATTTGCAAAGCCGTGCGTAAAGCCCAAAAAGCCGCAGGCTGTCAGCGCTCCGTTGTCGTCGCCCATAATGCCGCTTTTGATCACGGCTTTTTAAATGCAGCGATTGAGCGTAACAAGATAAAGCGCACGCCTTTTCACCCGTTTGTCAGTTTTGATACCACATCACTTGCAGGGCTTGCTCTAGGCCAAACGGTGCTTGCAAAGGCATGTCGTGCAGCGGGTATCGAGTTCGATAACAGTCAAGCACACAGCGCACTTTACGACACAGAACGCACCGCAGAGCTCTTTTGCTACATAGTCAACAAGTGGCAAGCATTAGGAGGCTGGCCATTACCAGAGCCTGAAGCCGAGTCAGAACCTGAGTCAACAACCGACACCGAATAATAAAAATGCCAGCAAATCCAGCTGGCATTTTTATAAGTGCTCGTTTTTACGCTATTTCTGCGGTTTTGGCAGTCGTAAACTGTTGCATGATCTTACCTTCATGCAATTTAACAAAATTAGGCGGGTAAATTCGCGAAAACAGCTTAGTGTCTTTCGCTATTTTTACTTCAGTTCCGGGGTGCATTAGCTCATTGACTGTGATTCGACTCAAGCGTGCTAATCGATGTATTTTTTGCTGTATTAAACCGATGTTACGCTGATTACGGCGATAATGCTTGTTTATCTGCGCTTCGCTGTGCTGCAACTTGGCAAGATATGCATCTCGTCTTTGCGATTGCGGCGACGCCTGTGCTTTATTCATAGCTTGTTTAATATCGATGACTTTAGACGCCAGCACCTTTTCCAGCTCCACTAATTCTCGGTGCTTATCGTGCAAACTATCCCAGTCTTGGGCTAGTGAAATACGCGTTCTTGTGCCTGAAGGTGCCCCAAGTTCACCCGTTTCTATACGCATGGCATCCAATACATTTCCGCCAATCAGTTTGCCTCTGGGGGTTTCACCTTTACCTACTTTGATTAAACGCTTGGAAGCCAAGTCACAATGCAAAGCTTGACGTTCAATGAGAATATCTTGTTCACTTTCAATTCGACAGTACTGCGCATAACCTAACGAAACACTGCGCTTTGCTTTAATTGAACATGAAAAAGGTTCACCTTCAGTGCGCTTACGGCCAATTGTGCCAAGCATTATCGTAACAGCGCTACCACTTTCAAGAATAGCCGACTCCACAAAACCAATAACAGTAATATCGCCCGAAGCCTTAACACGCATTCCATCTTTAATATCACCGCTCACAATCACGCTGCCATCAAACTCAACATGCCCTGTCGTCACATCAATGTTTTCATAGCACAGCACATCGTCAACGCGCATACCTCGAGGAATGGCTACTGGCACACCTTTTGAATCGGCAATAAGCAGGTTTTTATCGTTGGGGTCGAGCTTGGTGCCTTCTGACACCTCAAGTGGTGCGTCTTTGCCTGGTTTTGGATCAATCACATCACCAAACACGGTATAACCCGGCTCGCCTTCTGTTGGCGGAACTTTTTTCATTAATGGACTGCCCGGCTTTACGGTGATGATAGCACCTAAATTGCGCATATCGACCTTACCGCCGCTCGATTCTTGCGGGCTGAGCACCCTGTCCTGCGCTGTCATACACAAGCGCACAAAACGTGCGTCATTGCCATCTTTGGCTCGTTGACCATGCGCAACAATCCCATTGTAAGTGTGTCCAGGAGGGAGTTCTAACTGCTGACCGAGAAGATTATCGAGGGCTTTGCCACTGACGCCTTTTTTAATACCCGCTTGTTTTAATGCTTGTTTGGCCTTGTTCATACAAACCAGCTTACCACCACGGGCTGTGGTCACTCTCGCTTCAGCAAGCATGTTGCCTTCTTCAATACGCACCGAAATAGACGCATCGATAGCGCGAGCCACAATCAGCGAGTCCTGCTCGGGCGCCTCACTTGCGGTAAATAATTGGCCGATATTGGCATGAATGATTTCAAAATCCGCATATGGCGACCCCTCTATCATCTCAACTAGCTGAGACGAGCTCGCCGGAAATCCGGATTCCACAGGATGAGAGAGTAAGTAGACATAGCCCTCATCCTCATCAAAACGAAATAATGACATTCATCAACCCTGAAAAGTATGCACGATCTTATTGTTATGTTGTTATTTTTAATGCAGCAAACTAATTTGAGCATAACTTCGCCAAATTGTTAAGCTTAACATTACCTGAACTGCTACAAATTATAAATGAATGTAAATCATTCTGTGCATTAAAAATACAACTTATTATTTTCCTTGGATTTATCGACTTTACGGTGCAAAACTTTAGATAAACTTTAGGGTTTCGAGCCAAATGGCGGCAAATTCATAACTAAGTATTACTCTGTTTTACACTTGCCGCTTTATAGGGTAATTTCATCTTTCATGAAGGACATAACTTTTAGGGACAGCCATGACAAAGCACGTACATCTTAGTTTTATCGACACCAACTTTATTAACACGCTTACGCCTGTACTCGACCACAATATCGACTCAGATGAAATACTCTATTTAATAGAATCTCAACAACAACAAAATCTTGAAGATATTAAAAGAGTGCTGGGGCCAAGAGGGGTGAAAGTACATCATGCCCTTATTCCTACCAGCCGAGATAGTGACACCTTAATCGACAGCTTCCACCAACTCATTGACACCCTCATTAGTGAACAACCAGATACCCAGTTTGTGTTTAATGCCAGTTGCGGCGACCGCCAACACTTACTTGCAATGTATGAGGTGATCCGCGCCTATCCAATTGAATGTTTTATCATTGAGCCCGAGCGCGACGAACTCCACTGGCTTGTACCAACAGAGCGAACTAACACCATCCTTGCCGATAAACTAAAAATACGCGACTTTTTTAACCTCATCGACGGCGATATCACCGAAATTGCCAATGAGGGGGTGGTTGATATTCGCTATCGCCAGCTCGGTGCCAAATGGGCAACCAGTCAAACGGATTTTAGCCATGCCCTAGCCCAGCTCAACTACCTCGCTGCCAGCAGTGAAGATCATGCACTTATTAGTGAGCCTTTGAGTCGCAGCCAAATGAATAGCCCAAGTTTACAAACACTCATTGACGATTTAGAAGATGCTAACATCGCCACAAGGCAAGACGACAAATTAAAGTTTGCTAATGAAGGTGCTCGCTTTTTTGCCAACGGTGGCTGGCTAGAAGAATATGTTTACGCCACGCTCCTCAGCCTAAAAAAAGAACTCACCATTTTACAAGATGTCGCTCAAGGCGTTGCGATTAAACGTCGCGTGGGACAAGGCTATGTCAATAACGAGCTAGATATTGTAGCGCTCGCCAACAATAAGCTTCACCTCATTGAATGCAAAACCAAAAAGTTCAGTAAAGAGGAAGGTAATCAAGTGATTTATAAACTCGACTCACTCAGCGAGCTATTTGGCGGCGTACAAGCAAGGGGTCTACTAGTGAGCTATCAAGGTATTAGAACTTCAGAAAGACTACGCGCCAAAGCGCTAGAAATTGGCCTGATCTGCGAAGACGACCTTGGCCAACTCAAAGATAGACTACGCAACTGGTTGCGCGGAGCGTAAACACAAAAGGCAACATATCCAGCGTTTGTTGGCGCTGCGTTTATCGCCCCTACAAACACATAAAATACAAAGAAATGTGCCTTGTCTGCATGATTGAGCAATTTTTTAAGTTGTTTTTGTAATCGAGTAACCGCTCTCCAATTTTATGCCGTGCACCTTGATTCGTCCATAAGCGCTAACCGCTTCGGCCGTCCAATTCGTAGCAGATATCTGATTTAAGAGAGTCGCGACGTAAAGTCATAACCACGCCAGCCCCGTAGCAGCGGGTTTATCCCGCGATAGGAACTGTAAAACCAATTAAAGATATCTAATCTAAAAGATTCGCGACGTAAAGTCGCTGCTACGGGCTATGTGCCCAACTGCTCCCTCTACGTACATAGATTTAAACCCATAATATTAAACCAAACCAATACCCTAGGTTTATTGAGCCACTTTTGGGCATAAACTTTGCTGAAGTTGTTATACATATTTCAGAAGGATTTGCTAAATGAAAGTTCAACACCAAGCAATGCTATATAATCAGGCTCAGGTGCGACGCGCGCAATCAATCGAAAATGAAGCGAAGGGAAGCGTTTTGCCAGTATCAGAGGCAACAGATAGCCGTACCAAAGAAGCGCAATTCGACTTTACCCACATCACCAAGAAAGAGCTTTCTCAAGCATCCAAAGCGCTGTATGACGAAGGAATATTGGATTTAGGGCAGCATGCTTCGCTTTCTTTACATTATTTTGCTGTTGAGCAAGGTCTAAGTCAGAGGAGTGGACTCCCCTCTCCTGCCGACATTTCACAAGCCGAGAATGAAAAAATCGACGTTATCGCTATGCAAAAGGCCAAGTTAAGAGAGGCCCGTCGGAGTGGCCGATCAGAAACAGAAATTCAATTCTCTGAAAAGCTGCTCAATACTTTAGAGAACTATCAATATGGTAGCAAAGGCCGATTCTTCGCAAGTGCCTAGCCGCACAAATCAAAAGCCAACCCGTTATACATATAATCAACGCTTACGGCCTTGTTCAGCAATCGGCGAGTAATTAATCAAACACGCCTCTGCTTCGTGAAATCATCAGCAAATGGCATGATAAGCCATTGTAATGACATTAATCCTATGTATAATGCGAGACATAGTTAGTTGTTAGATGTATAAACACTAACAGTACTGAATTTATTCAGGGGCTGATTAGGATTCGACGGGATTCAAGAAGCCTAAGGTGCATGTCGAGGTGCGGCTGGCCTCGTAAAAAAGCCGTATTTAAAGTAATCGCAAACGACGATAACTACGCTCTAGCGGCATAATAGCCCGCTAGCACTCCTCCATGATATTCTTGTGGATCTGGTTCTGGAGTGTCACCCTACACAAGATCGCTACGGAAACCCTGGCCGGGGTTGAAGGGCTAAAACTAAGCGGCCTCGCCTTTACTTATCGTGTTCGTCCGAGATTTAAAGGTTAACCAAAAGACGATACTAAACATGTAGGACCGAAGGTCGACGCTTTCCGGACGGGGGTTCAAATCCCCCCAGCTCCACCAAATAGCGACACTGAAGCCCCATCAAAACACTGTTTTTGATGGGGTTTTTGTTTATCTATGGTTTGGGAATTGGTTCAATATGGGGTAGATCTGGGCGTGGAATGTCCCCAGTGTGCCCCCGAGAATAATGCACAAAAAAAGCCGCATATAGCGGCTTCCAATCAAGTATTTTGGTTTAGAAGAACAGTGGTAACACTGCTTTCAGCACTGCGGCAATCTCTGGGTTAGTTACTGCCAGAGCACCAGAAGCGGCCCTCAAAGTTGGAGAACATCTGAAGAGGAACAACTAAAAAATAGAAGAAAAACTATTACAGTCAATTTAAATTTTTCTTTAAACAGAACTAATAGTAACTTTAAAATTACCAAACGCCTAGCCGTTCGTACTGCTGTCGCTTCTGGTTCAGCTTTTCATCAGACTTAACTAACCTAAGTAATGCACGCAAGTAGCCTGCAGACGTGTTATAGTCTCTGAGCTGTTCACACACTTGCAGTAAACGAGTTAGTATTTTCTTTTGCATAGGGAACAGCTTATTCAGCTTTTCCAGCTCAGCTTTGGCTTCCTCATACCTTGCATTTAGACCAAGTAATGATGCGTAACACAAAGACACATTGAAGTTGTCCGCATCATTGATTCGAGCAATCTCAATAAGGTCCTTTGCTAGATCAATGTTTCGCCACTTCAACATGGCTTTTATAGCAATAACTCGTGCAGATTCAATGTCACTATCACCGCTATGAATAAAGACAGAGTGGTTATTTTCTATCAATTGCTCTAAGTCATTCCAACGTTCATCACGGTAAAGGGCGTGACATTGAAGGAACAGTGCATAGTTATTTTTGCTACGCTGATATTCTAGCTGAGCTCTCTTAGCAGCAGCTTTGTAATCAGTATCTTCTAGAGCCTGAGTAACCTCACTAGACCAATCTTTTCGAGTTGTTGTAGTCGTTTTAATTGTATTCTTTGGTGCAGTGAAGGCAAGCTGTCTTTGCTTAGAAGTTTGAAAATCCGCTTTCAATGCTTGAATAGAACTATAGCGTTCTTGTGGATGCTTATTCAAACATTTCAAGATCACAGCTTCTAATTCAGGACATACACCAGAGTTAATTTCACTCGGTTTTGCAAAAGGAGCGTGGCTCCTCACCTCAATCTGTGTATCGTGAGGCAAGCGCCCCGTCATTAGCTGATACAAAAGCACACCTAGACTATATACATCCCCGAAAAGCAATTCTTCCGTAGTTCCCTTACGCGAACCACAATCACAAAACTCCGGTGCTGAATAAAGCACCGTACCGCCATTTTCACGCGTTCTAACATAGAACTCTAAGGGCAGCGCTGAGCTACCAAAATCCGTTAATTTAACCAGATCATTTTGCCCAATAAGTATGTTGTGTGGCTTGATATCGCCATGTGAGATTGGTGGTACCAGATCAGAAAGGTATTCCACAGCATCTAGAACTTGCTCGAAAACATTGAAATAGTATTTCGGTGAGTTAACAGCGACACACTCATACTCGTTACCAGGAAAAGCTTTCTCGGAACGGTTTAAATGAAACTCTCGATTCTCTAGTTTCTGAGCTAACGTTTCGCTTGGAAAGTACTCCATCTCTATCACGTACAAGTGCTTCTCGGAGGGGATTCTCCCCATCTCAAATACTTGAATCACGTTTGGATGAGGGTCTAACCCTATTAACTCTTTGCCTTCTGCTAGTACACGATCCGGTTGCGAGTTTTGTTTTGGAATCTTAATCGCGACAGTTTGCCCATCTGCTAATCGTTCAGCTCGATAAACCCACCCGTGGGTCCCATCGCCTAAACACTCTAGCAAATAGTATTTGTCCCCAAGCTGTTTATTAGCTTTAGGCAAAAACAGTCCTGCTACTTGATTCATTGCGCCTCCCAAAAGCTAACAGATTGTAGAAACAATTTTTGGCTCACCGAGTCTTCAAAAAAGAAACGATTAATCAAAAGCTGAGCGTCTTCGATACCCGGAATAAAAACACCTTTGCTGTTCGTCGCGCCATATTTCGCTAATTGGTTTAACTCTCTAATATCTGGCGCAGAAACCACTTCTTTACTCCAAAAAGAAAGCACAAGTAATGAAGGCTTTCTATCCCAGCGATGGTAAGCCTCTAACAGGTTCATTAACTTTGCCATTAGCTTTGACTTGTCTGGTGTTGAACCATCATAACGCTCAAACTCAATGACTACTTCTGGTGATTGAGTCGCGTATGAGAACCATACAGAATCTGAACGAATATCATTACCTGCACCAGGTGGCACAGGAGCCTCGACAACGGCCATAAAACCAAGCTGGTGCCCCAATGTGTTCCAAACACTACACCCTAAGCTATGAACCAATACATCCTCATCTTTCACTCCCCAGCCCGTTAGCATAGGGAAAGTTTTATCGATAAAGGCGTTTTGATTTAGCTCCGCTTTGATCTTGGATACCGTATCAGCCATCAAAACGCTCCCAGACACTTAGTACATCTGGCGACTCACCACCATGGATAAGTGCTTTGGTTCCGACTTTAACTAATAGAGGAGCTGGTATCGAACGGCCACAAACCAAGGCTTCACCCGTTGAAAGGCTGGATAGCTCATCAAGGTCTGCTTTACTCACCATGTCGGATGCCTTGGCAATGAATCGTTGGTCATCAGGGTTCTTTAAGCGCATGGTTATTAGCGTATTACATTGAGAGGTCACATCGGCATCAAGCTTTGATGGACGTTGACTAACGATCCCAAAGCCCACGCCAAATTTACGACCCTCACCGGCAATCTTTTTAATAATGCGGTGACTGACAGCATTACCACCAGCTGGCGCAAAGTTATGCCCTTCTTCGTATACCAAAAAGCATGGGCGTGTCTTGTCTGTCTTACTGGATGCCGCGCTTAGAATCTCACTGGATAGTAAGCCACAAACCACCTGCTTAGCGGTATCGCTTAAACCCTGTAAATCAACAACAACCAATCGCCCTTTGCGGTTCGAAGCTCGACCAACCATCTGATAAATATCAGTAGGCTCTTTCATTGCTGCTGAGTAAAAGCTTTTCGCTTCATTCAATACACGGCTAAGCTTCATTGATGCTACAGCAGCACTTCGTCCGTTGAGTGCCTTAGCTTCAGCCTCAGATAAGTCATCCCAATCACGAAGCTCTTCGATGCCATCACCCAAGAAATAGCGCAAACGGTTAATATCGCGTGGGGTACTCTTATCAACACTACGCCAATAGCGAATCGCGACATCTAGTACACGTTGCTGTGGTTCTGTTAGCCCAGGTAAAATCTCTGAAATATCATCCATTTCAAAGTTATCAAACTGCAACGCCAATGGATGGTTCTTACCAGCATATTTATGATTGAAGGCATCATCCTGAGGTGTATAAACCTGAATACCAGCATCGGCAGCTTGAAGCTTCTCGATCATTGCCTTTATTTCAGGTAAGGCGGTTTGGTCTCGACTATCTTCTACAGAATCAAGGCCATCACTGAACTGCAGCTCACCTTTGGACAACGCACGCCCATATTCTCCATGGGGGTCGAACACCACAACGGTACCATTATTAAAGGCAACCAAGCGCTCGATAATCCTACCAACGGTATAAGACTTACCTGAACCGGTCATCGCCAAAATGGCCATGTGTTCTGTGACTAGCTTGTTGACATCAAGGTATACCGGTACCGTATTTTCACCTCTTTCATAACCAACAAGGTTACCTAGATGAAGGCTACTATCTTCCTTAAATTCATAGAACTTACTTAAGAACTTAAAATCAACGGTTTCAACTTTAGCGCCAGGATCAAGAGGACGACGAGGAATTTTTATCTGGTTCGTTGCTGGGTCTCGATATCCTACTAACTCTATAGTTGCATGCATATTCTCGCCAGTCATATTTGCGCCAGGGAGCAGTTCTAGCTCGGTAACACTGTCCCCGAAGCCCGAATTAAAGAGCATATTTGAGCGATGAATTTTATTTACTCTGCCCAGTACAGCGACATCGAGTTCATCTTTTCGCTCTTGGTGCATAATCCGGACAAACTCTCCTCTTCGCACAGAGAAAGAGTTTTCTACAACCATAGTGAGTTTGTTTGCGTCACCGGTATTACCTACCAATTTGCCTAGTACACTGTGTTTCATTTTTATTCCTCGTCCAACCCAGATAACCAGGTATCTTCTACATCGTTATTCTTGATTGCATCGCTTAAGCCCTGACGGTAATACGCTGCAAACTGGTCAAGCATTTTCAATTGCTGCATCGCTAAAAGTTGTGGTAGTGGCTTTAGCTTGCTTTGCCCTTGGATATCTAAAGCCATCAGTTTCCAAGCGACTGCATCAAGCTTTTTGGTGTCCCAGTCTTGAGCTTCACCCGCAAGCTGTACCATTTGAATTTGACTGGTTTGTCCACCTCGATAGTGAAAGCCAATAACACCAGCATCAACCGCTTCAGCTGGCTCCATTCTTGAGCGGTTCTCTGTCATCCGAAATGCCATCGTGCGCGTAAACGATCCCAAAATGCCATGGATGAATCGCTTATCACCAATACCCGCTAAGCGAGACTCTAAGTCAGCGAGCTTATCCAAATTTTTCTGCACGAGCTCATCTGTCGCTAACAAGTGCTTGCGACCTTCTTCTGTACGCAAATCTTGCTTAGCAATGTTAACGATGGCACTAAATCTTTCGGATACAATACTCGCTAATACAGGACCTTGAGGGTTCCACGGAAACAAGTGTTCTCGATAGCTGGACCAGAATTGAGCTATCACATTTTTTGTACGCTGGTACTCCTCAACGTGTTTTACATTACGATCCAATGGCGTCATTGCCCTATCCAAAAATAGTGGCGTATCTAATAGAATTAATTGACTAGGGTTTCCTTGCTTTAGCTGCTTCTCGACCAATTGATAGGCCTGGCGAATTTCCACCAAATCTAGACGTTTTCGTTGCGCTTCAAAATCGATATCATCCAACTCTGATACAGAATCGTTACTACCGGTCCCCACTTGGTTTTGTTCGATACACATATCTATGCGAACCGCACCAGACGCGTATATATAGCCGCCTAAGGCGTTTTTAATACAGGAATGGGTGGCAATCCCGGAGACCGTCAAGTCAATAACCTTTGGCCGTTCAACACGCTTAACGAGACCAGCACTTTTGAACAATGGTGCAACGGCAAGCACATCTCTGATTTGTTGTAACAATCGCCCTGCACTTCCCGGCAGACGGATTTGTGATTCAACCGCCAAAGATTGCGCTAAGTTTTGTTTTCTCATCGTGTTGCATCCTTTAGCTGTTCTGCGTAAAGCCAGTAAGCACTCTCTTTGAGTATTTCTAACCCCTCAGTGGTTAGCCCACTCGCGTTTACATATCCAATTGCTAACAATCGAGAAAAGCCCTCATCCATTTCATTCTCTGTAAACTGAAAAACTGGAAATGTTTGATTAGACAGATAGGCATTCAGTTCTCTCGCAGAGATCGCCTGCCATGCGTAAATACAGGCCATGATCGAGTAATCAGTCGCTACTAACTGGGTTGGTTCATTGTCGGCGTCAGTCTCGATAGCATCTGGTGTTCCCGCTAACCGGTCAAAGAACGCAAACCATTCCCGCACTAACTCAGTTTCATCAATTAGTGAGATTGACCATAATGGCAAACAAGTAACTGCAAACACTCCCGAGGCAGCATGATGTTTCAGGTAGCGAGTATTCGCCGCAGAAGCGCCCCAAAGATGACCCTGTGAACGATCACAAACACCTTGTCTACCTGCAATCTGCTGAGTTACCTCGGCCTCTAATCGTCGCGCCAATGGCGAATCAATAGAAGTCACTACCTCACTGAAGCCAATCTGCCAGTCTATATCCTCATCAATCATTCCGGAGGAGTAAGGGGGAAGCAACATCAACGTTCGTCCAGACAGCAACGCCCAATCGCGCCACTCTCTTTTATTAGCAGCTTCAAGCTGTTGAAAGTCTTTACCTAACATCAATACGCAACCTTGATGCGGTAATGTTTCAGTGACCGGCTCCGCACTAATTAGCGAACTTAAAAATCGCCCTCTGCGATGATTAGTCAGTGAAAGTGCTAAATAGAAAATCATTAAGCTCCTCCAAAGGTGATTTGAAGTTTAATGATTCCTTTGTCCACTAATTCACTTTGCTCCTGAGAAGTAAGACTCGGCTCTGAATTGCTGAGCATGAGCGAAGAAATTTCTACCCAACGATCAACTGAGATTGAGGTCCCCTGCAGTGCTTGCTCGGCAAGCTTGTGCCAAGCACGTTGACGGCATTCCAGCTCAATAGCCAATTCAGGCAGCGAAAGGTTAGCAACCTCTTCATCTTTAATCGTCGAAAGCGCAGGGCTACCTAACGCGATTAAAAGCGGTGTCACTTCCGGTCTTAGGGTTCGATTAGCCTTCTCAATCAGCCCATTGCGATAACTTTTTACTGCAGACTCAACACTATTCACTTTACCCATTAATACACCAAGCTGTGCAGTGATGGGCTTCATGAGTTTTACTGGTACATCTTTAATCGCTGAGAACTGCCCTGTTCGAGCGTCGGTTGAAAACTTCTCTCTGAATAGATCAACTTCTTCATCAAGGTCCTCCAATGCATCTTCGATATCACGTAAAGATTCTCGGTACATTAGAATCTTTTTGGGGTGATCAGCCTCCGGGTAATCAACAGGTAACATGTCACCAAGCTGAAACTTAATCTCAGAAAGCTTATTATCCAATTTGCCAAAATCAGCCTTTGTGTCTGCGAACATTTTAAGCAAGCTACGGTACGCCTGTACGATGTAGCCGCTAATATCGTCAAAGCTTCTTTGGCTGCCACTTCGGATGTCAACACCCACCTCTTTGGCCAAATCATCCAAACGACTAGAAACTTTATCTAATTGCAATGTGCGTAAGTAGAAGTTAAGCGTCTCTGTGGAGCCCTGATACTCTATTCGCTGTGTTTCAGTGACTTGTGACTGCTTAATTGCACCCTGAAGTATGTTGCTAATTGTTCCCAAAGAGAGCGTAAATAGCTTGCTTGGGAAAGGGGCTTGAGCTGCTGGCTCATCACTGATGTTCGATATAACATTGTCACACGCAACTTCGATTCGTTGCGCTGCTGTTTGTACAAACTGAGCAAACTGATATGCCTGTTCAATACGCGAATAAAGCGAACGAGAGTCGTCTTCCAATCGAATCCGTTGCTCCAAACGTAAGTCCGCGCTCGTCTCATGGATATCTCGCACTGCACGAATATGGTTAAGTACCTGATAACGTAAACGCAGCAGCTCTGGAAATGCATCAACAACAGCGCATAGCTCTGATTTGAGGTTTGTTTCCTTGTCGCTAATCTGAACCACCAGCTCAGCTGCCGCTTCCAAATGATTATGTGCTTTGGTGGTTTCAGTTCCATGCTTGCCCTGCATGCCGGCAAACAAGCCTGGGATCTTATCCTCTCCGAACACTTCTCTTAATGCTTCCACTCGCCCTTGATAGCTATCCACGCCTTTGCCATCAAACCAAGCTTTAGCAAAACCAAGCTCGCCATCTTCAATATCCGCGCGAGTAACCGGTAACCATTTTTCTTTTCTAGCTTGGCGATCTTCTATCTTCGCTAAGTTCAGTTGGCTGCAAAGCCACATCCAATCACTGAATACCGCTTTAGAAGATAAGCCTTGACTCGCTGGGGACCACAAATATCCCCAATACCACTTCTCTTGAGCGTCGTCCAATGTCCATGATTTGGCTTTTTTCGGGTTCGCTATCTCTGCCAAAAATGCAGGTACACGGGCCTGTGCCTGTGCAGGATGCTCAATGTCGCTAAAAAGACCAGCATGTTCGTTTGACTGATAGCCGCTTTGTAACACTTTACCGTTTAGTGATAAACGGCTGAACACCGCTCGAATATCTGCCGCATCAACACCATGCTCAGGCAAAATATCATTCAAGCTATTAACGTTGTTATCTTGGACCAGGAGTAAATGCCAAGCCTTAAAAAGCTTATTGCGATCATCATCATTAATACGCCCCGAAGGCTTAAGAGGCCAAGCGATCAAGCCACGATCATTTAGCCACTGTCGCCACTCATGAATTCGACTGTAGGTATAATCACGAATATTGTTTAAACGGTTCTTGAACTTTGAGGTAAACACCTGCTCATTAAGCTCAAAGCCCTCTTGCAGGCGTTGGTCGACACCAATTCTTTCAATCACATCAATTTCACTGGTGTTGAGATAATAGAGTAAGATGTTCTCTTTCAAATCGTCTTTAACACTGCCCTTGGCATAATCGTCCATCACCCCAATCGAGCCGGTAAATGCAACAACAGGCACACGCCCAATTGCCGCATATTGGCCTGTTATTTCATCGTTTAGACGTGTGAGTTCATCTTTACTATCTACCCAAGCAAACGCGGCTTTGCCCTGAGGATGAAGCTTTAAGCCCTCACAATACTGCAATCCAGAGCTTGCGCCTCGCCCTCCGCCCGCTTTAGTAAATTGGATAGCCAAGTTTTGCTTACTAACAAAGGCTTCTTGGTTGTAGTTCCAATCTCGATCCAATAAGCGAAATAACCCCAACAATCGAGTACGACGCCTTACAAGTGGTGAACGTTCCCATTCAGCCTTAAGCGCTGACATCGCTTTTTCATGACCGTCGGCATAGCCTACTTCACGGAAAATCATTGAGTTTTGTTGTTGAGAGCGATAACGCATGTCCAAACGAAGCAGCATCGCCACACTCGGGCCGATATGGGTTTTGTCTTCATCGTCTAACTGTTGTACATCACCAAAGAAACGTTTCCATAGTGCGTCAGCAGCAAATTCTGCAGCGGGGTGACTGTATAGCAGACTGATCAAGTGACGGAATTCTTGAACGTCTAGCGGTAGAAGAAAGGTATTTTCATCACCTGTTTCGTTAATGGCAAACGTGCGTAAATTCTGACGCAGGGCTTGAAGATTCAAGCCTTGATCTACGCTTGGGTAGAACCACTCATCACGATCACGGCGGAATTTTCCATCTTGCAATGCTTGGCGGCAATCAAGCATCGACCAGTCAACTTTACGATATAAGCTGACGATGGGCTCATCATATTCATTTTTCAGTGGCAATAACGCCAACAAATGTTGATGATCGACATCTAGCGCCTTAGGTAATTGAGCAAACAACAAATGACGTGCTTGTTTAAGAAGGGCTTTGTCCTCGGTTTGGATTCCACCAATCACATTATGATCCAAAACATGGCCAGAGATCCGCCCTGAATTTTGCAGGACTTGATCAAATAACTCCCCCACATTGCTAAACGCTTGGCTATTCCCTGCGAGCTTATCTAGCTCAACATCAATATTAGCCATCACCACGTTGAACCAACCAAAGTTAGCACCGCTCATGGCATAAGCCGCTTCAACTAGACCTATCGGATATTGATGACGTAGCTTGTTACCCTCTTGCAGCTTAGCGACATAATCTGATACATCAGCAAAGGCATTATTTTCGAGTTCCACTAGCTCAAAACGACGCGCCGTCGATTGAATTTCTCGCAGCTGCTGCCCCAATAGCGGGGAACAAAGTGCGACATAGCGCAACCATGGCAATTTACGGCGCGGGTCTTCTTCTTTAATCGCTTTACCAATCAAACGAATGGCCTCTCCATCCAGTTGGCAAGCATCGTCCCTATCAATGCCGTATGTAGCGGCCTCTGCCACTGTCTCTAGCTCATCAAGCACAATCAAGATGTATTGAATACCAAACTTTTGAAGGTATTGATAAGCCGAGTCAACCAATTGGGTGACTGTAATAGTGTTGCCATTCTCATCTTGAGCTTGATCGTAATACAGCTCCTCATCAGAAAAAGCGCGATCAAGCATTAACCGATTCGCTAACTCTGAAGTTTCAAAACCAAACGGCTCAATACGTTGCAGTGCCTGTTTAGCGATACTTGATTGAATAGAGCCATCAAACTGCTTTGTCGCCAACGGGATCAACGCTTGATATAAACCATAGGCAAACCAGTTATCGGTGTTTTGAAACTTTGACACAATTTGCGAGTAGCGGATATATAAGCCTAAGTACTCGTCTCGCTTACTCTCATCATCAAAGAGTTCAGCGTTTTCTAGCTCACCGCTGCCATTGCGCACGTACCAACCTTTAGAGCAATCATTGATCTGTGCAATTAACTCATAACCCAAACGAGACTTACCTCGGCCCCACTCGCCTTCAACGGCAAACACGTGAGCGAATTTATCGTCTTCATGGTCAATGGTTTTGATAAAGGTGCGATATCGATTAAAAAATTTACTTTGCCCAACAAGCGGGTCTTTTGACGGATAATCCGAAACACCTGTTGCCGCCCAGTTATGTTGTTCTGTCAGCGCTTTCCAAACATCTTGAGATTCATTGATAGCATTATTTTTTGTCATTATGTTACATCCTTTAAAAGCTGCGCTGAGGTATTACTCGTATTATTTAAATGAGCCTGGCTGATAAGCGACTCTTGCTCTTGTCGCCAACGCAATGCTTGGGTGCGAATCGCCTCTCGCAATCTTTTTCCATACAGAGCAAAAGCACGTTGGCCTTTCATTCGATAACAGGCATCAGCAAACTGCGGATTAATTTGGTAGTAATCCAGCTCACCGCTTATGCCGTCTCGATGTTGCCAAACTTGGCGTTTAATCAATAGCTCAATCACATCGCCCAGCTGTTGGTCAAGCTCTTGAGTGCTGATAGCAGCCGGGAATAACGCCATAGATAATTCAGCCAAGATCCGCGAAACAAACTGAGCCAAGCTACCGCACAGCACCTCATCACCCTCTCGGTTTAGCACCAACACCTGCACCAAACTAGGTTTATAGCCACTTTGACCAGCGGGCAGTTCAAGCATTAAACCGCCCAGCCCTTCACTTGACCATATATCCTGCTCATAGGTGATAGCCGCAAGCAGCAATGCCCAAGGCGAACTAAGCACCCAATCGAGCGCTAAATCACTTCGGGTCTTAGTTGCATCTAGGGGGAGATTATCAAATGCCTGTTGGTCAAAATCATTTTGCCCTCTCTTTTGTTGCCCAAGCTTATGATGATCACTGCCATCTGATTGACTGGTCTCGGGTGAACGAGAAGATGAGTGAGATGAAGGGAGCGAAACCAACAAATACGGGTTGTATTTAACCTTGGCTTTAGGCACCGGCAACAAGCGTCCTTTTACCCAATCAATATCTGGGCGCTGACCTTGTAATGCGGTTGATGCAATCGCGGGCAAGGCTTGTCCGCGCCATAAACTCAATTGATAAGCAGTGGTTAATACGCGCGTTAAAATAGGTAGCGCGCTGATACTGTCTGCTTGGGTACCCAATAGCTCACGTTCAATCACGCTATAGGGTGTCGCGCTCAAAGAGGCCCCGGCAAGTGAAGCCTCTACCCACTTGCTGGCGGCGCCAAGCTGGTGGATACGCTCAACCAATTGCAGTGGATCGCTCAGCTCAGACGCCTCTTGGCAGCGCGCCGCTATCAGGTTTAACCAGGGCTGACGGAATCGACTGTCACAAGCTAACACAGCCGCCACCAGCTGTGAACTTGAACCAAGCTCAGTCACACCATCAAGTAGCCGCTGACTGGCTACCCAATGTTTGCCATCATCACACGGGTAAGCCAAGCCAGTAAGCAACTCGCGAACGGCTTTCTCTTGAATAATGGCGCAACCACTTTCCAATAAACGTTCTAGCGGTCTGACCACGCTGGCCAATAAGAAGTTTTCGCTTTGCAGCAATTCGACACTCAAGACGTGTGATAATGACTGGTCCATTAGACCTCCGCTATCGAGTCTTCAGCGTCAAGCGCTTGTTCGGCTTGTTCTAACAGGTCATAGAGCTGCTCGATATCGTCAAAAAGTGGGTCACCTTCACCATCCACACCCTCAGCTGTCATACGTTCAAGTAACGCGCGATCCAATGAGTCATCGCCAGCTTCTAGTGCTTGCTGAGCGGAAACTATTTCAGCTTCACTTACAATCCCTTCTATGAGGTTTTCTACCAAGTGTTTAGCTAGATTGGTTAGCTTGTACGACAATCTTATTGAATATCTAGCATTTGATAGTTTATTAGCCAGCTCATCTTCTAGACTGTCATTCAACCGAGGAATCAATACCTTTGCAAGATCCGTTAATGAAGTGTGTTCTACCGTAGTCTTCACAGCCCACTGATTTAACTGAAGCTGTCCTTCAGGTCGATTTAGCCAATGAGTTAGTAACTCCGCACGAATTCCGTTGACTGCAAGCATTGCTACACGCTGGTTAATTAACATTGGTAACTCTTCAGGGATACAAAATTGGGCTTTAAAGTAGCCATCCATCCCTAAGACAATCATTCCTTCTTTTGCATGGTAGTTTGCTGCTTCATCATAAGTATGCTGGGTTATACCGATATCTAAACCTTTAAAACCTTCCTCAGCAATATTTCGAATTCTGACTAGTGGGATAGCAAAGTTTTCTTCAACAAAGTCATTACTTGATACTGGACAACCAGATGAAAAAATCACTAATTTCGATAATTTGTCATGGTCTAATGATTCAATACTGTCGACTAAATCAACAACATTGGATCTATAAGGCCTAGGGTCTAGTCGATCACCTAAGATCGATTTCTTTGCGTAACTAAACATGTCCGGTTTAGCATGTATGGGTAGTGCTAAATCGTCGAGCACAGAATTTACATCAGCTTTAAGCTGCTTCGCCCAAGCCCTCAAACGCTCTGCTTGGCGGACTTTTTCACCTATGTATTTTTGGGCTGAAGAATGACAAATTCGAACAGGTGTACACCTTACATGTTCGTTAACCATGTTTATTTGGCCAGTACTACCTGCGACACCCTGCTCCAATGCCCTCTCTGCATAGAAGCTACGAAGATAGGCCACTAAATAACCCTCATCGATCAGTTTGTTGGGTGACATTTTCGCAATATGCTGATTTGTTATTGGCAGGTCATCCCCGTAATAAACCGATACTCTCCCAATACTGCCAGCTCCGGTCAGATTAATAAGTAAATCACCCTTACCAACTTGTACTTTCGCTAGATCATTGATGCTCGATACATCAGCCCAATCGGCAGGAGAAGTATCGGCAATAAGATCTTGAACATTTTTAGTTTTCAAGCATGGGTAAGTACCATCGTACTTCGGATGAGGCCCAGGGCTTATCACATTAGAAACAAGTGATTGCAATGTACGCCATTCACCCTCTTTGATTTTATGGACAGCCGCAGTCACAGCAGGTCTATATGACTGCGCCGAAAGCAATAATCCAATTTCGTCAGGGTTCACTCTGTTTACGTGATAGGAGCCTCTTAGTTTATCAACACTCATCACTCACCTCGCTTATAAGCAGCGACGATTGGGTCTAAGTCATTACTTACACCAGCGGCATAGTCTTCAATGTTGTTCTTCACCAAGTAACCTAAGGTTTCTGCAACTGCCATAAATACATCGGTTTGCGGCTCTGGCAAAAACTGCTCTGGGTTCTTTTCGCTCGCGGGGCGCTTTTGCAGGTAAAGGATTGAGGTTTTTGCACCTGTACCAGAAAGCTTAAAGGTATCGGATGGTAGTGAAACCACGGCTTTTACAATGGCTTTACCGTCGCTGAACTCACCGGTTTTTTCATCTTTCTTACCCATGATGTATTCACGAACATAACGGTCGCCCGAGTTACACAAGATACCGTCTGGCAATACAATCATTAAACGGCCACCAGGTTTAAGAAGCTGCAAACAGCGATCGATAAACAGAACGGCTGGGTCAATCGAACCACCTTTAACTGGCTTCCACTCGCCATTTTTACTTGGTTTGCTGCCGAGAGCTAAGCCCGATACCGTCGGGAACAGCTCGTATTTAGGCTTCTTACCCGTAGACACATTACGTAAATCGGTACGGAAACCCGCCCAAACTGGCGAACCATCTTCGTTTAGTTCCAGTGGGCCAGTGTCTTCCCACGTCATTTTGGTGTAGTCGTAGTAGGCGTTGTAGGAATCGACAACCTCTTCAGCAGGGCGGAATCCACCCAACACTTGCTCCATATCCGCTTCATACGCTTTTTTCGACTCTTTACCACGTTTATCCGATTTAAACTTAGGGGTACCAAATGGCGGGTTGGTACAGATCAAGTCAAAACTATTTGGCTTTAGCGACGGTGTGGTTAGTGAGTTACCTGTATAGAAGATTTTTGCTTTTGGTGCGCCTTGCAGCGCCATATTCACACGTGCCAGCATCACCATACGCGGCGCAGCATCTGCCCCCACAAAGCCATTTTCCAGTAAGTGGTTAAATTGCTGTTCGCGCTCTTGATCTGATAGACCTGCGACCGTATGCAGGAAGTTTTTGACGCGGCTTAACGCCACAGAACCAAAGCCGTAAGAACCACATGTAGGGTCACAGAAGCGGAACTGGCCGGAGGTGATTTGCGCGACGGCATTAGTATCGTTTTCGATGTCATGGAAAACCATATCCAGCATTGCATCTTTTACTGGCTTCGGCGTTAGGTAAATACCCAAACCGCCTTTAGATTCAAAGTTCGCACGCAGGAAGACATCGAACACACGGCCCAGGAAGTCAGCTGAAACGTCGGCCAATGTGCCTTGACGAGTTTCACCGCTTTTCTCATCTGTGAACGGGCCTAAGTCTTGAATCGCTTTTAACAGGGTTTCGTAGTTGCGCGGCTTTTCTAAACGCAGGTGAGTTTTGGCATCAAATATTGGATTTGCTTCGCCCGCATCGTTAACAACAACATAGTCCGGATGTGATTTGAAATGGTCAAATGCAGCTTGGATCAGCTCAACGGCGTCTTCACCATGAGCTTGTAAATATTGGTAAGTAAAGATTTCTGGTAGCTGGTAAGTCTTACCCTTGTACTCAAAACCAAGGTCGCTATCTTTTTTGTGATGAACTCGGAATGACTCTAAGAACAGAATCTTCGCTACTTCCTCAATAATATCGTTTTTGTCCGACACCTTATCTTTAACGGTTTGGTAGACCTGCTCATGAAAGGCGTCAAGATCTTGCATTAGGTTACGGTATACCATAGCTGACCAAGCCAAGTTTTGCTCTCCACTCAAGCGTTCGTAATCGCGAATAAGCTCAATACCTGGAATTTCAGGTACCGCTTGGCTAAAGCCCTTAAATTCGTAGCTACGCTGGTTGTTCGCATCTGCCAAACAGATAAACGCTGGCCACTGACTCTCGTCACCAAGCATGTCGTTTTCACCCAGCAGCTCAAACACTAGCGCATCTAACGATTCTGGCTCTGAGTAATGCCAGTTATTATCACTAAGCACCAATAACAAAATCTTTGGAGTTTGGTTACCTTCAACAATGCCCCAAACAAGCTCTGCTTGATAAAAGTCTTGTGTAGCCTCTAACGGTAACGACTCACTAAATTGACGAAATTGTTTGCGAACTGATGTATAAATTGGAGCGAGTTCTGTAGCATTACTCATTATTCTTTTCCTAATACATGCCTCTTTCTTAGAGGCTATCTATTGAGCCAAGCTCAATATTCGAATTGATTTACAACAAGACAGGGCTAATCAAGCAAGCTTAATTAAGGGCCCCATCATGGTTAATTTGGGGTGTTCTTGCACCGCGCTTTTCAGCATGCCTTCTGTGGCGACGATATGGCTGGGCAGCTTACTGAGCGCTAGCTTTACCGGTAACGGGCGCTTCAGCTCGACGACCAAATCTAGCAAGATGTCTCCTAAGTTTTGGCTACTGTTATCCGCCGTAGATCTCCCTTCGGTTCGAAGAGAAAATAGGCCAGAATTCGCCTCTCTCACTACTGCTGACTGGCAGTTTAGCCATAACGACAACTGACTCTTCTGCCAGCCTAACTCTTGCCAAATATGGCTTTGTTTTGACCAGATATCGTCAAGAGCTTGTGGTTGACTCGTCAGGCCATCAAGGGTCTGTTGCAGCGCTTGCCGTAACTCGTTGTCAGTTAACATGGTTCACCTCGTCTAGATTTGGATGAACACTGCTATACACTTGTGCCATCTGTGTTTTTATCTGCTTCATCTCTGCCAGTGCTTGGCTTTGCTTTTTCAAGATATTGTCTAATTCATTGTGCCAACGCGTCGCCAGCTCACTGGTTAACGGTGGAAACGTCACCTTGGCAAGATCGGATAAGTTGATAAAGGCTTGCACACTGCCACTGACTAATTGAGACATTTGCCATTTGATTAGCGGCGTTTCCAACAGCAAGGTGTACGCCCCTGCATACTGGTGGAAAAACAGCGTTGCCAAATGCTCACTTGCCAGCGTATCTTGAGGCAAATTTTCGTTTATCCACAATACCTTACTTTCTCGCGCAAATGTTGAGAGCAGCACATCATTTTTTTGTACTAAACGCTTTTTAACTCGGCTGAGCTTAATCGTTTCGTCATGGTTTGAGTCGACCAGGGTAAGGTCATCAGACACTCGAAAGTTCGGCTTTAAATCTTTAATTTTAAGTAACTGATACCGTTCTGGCAGTGCTTGCTCTTGTTTCGGTTCAATAACAGCAAGTTCAGATAGATATTGGCCGCCGTTAGCGGATAGTTGATGGGTTACTTTATTGTGCTCTGAGTAACCAAAATCTAAACGCTCACTTAAGTCTTCAGATTTGAACCATGCCGCCTTTACCCTATTCTCATTCCACGAGATGGATAAGTTATCTAAGAAATCAGTTACCCAGGCTGAAACCTGTTCGCGCAGGTCTCGCAGCGACATTTGACTAAAGTAAAGCCGTTCTAAACACGAAAGGTAGCGCTCAGAAAGAGGAGTAAATTCATCAGGGGTTGGCGCTAAAGGCATATTCTTTAACTGCGACAGGCCCACACGAACCAGCTCGTCTTTTCGAATTCTGTTCTCTAGGTAGTCAACGTATAGAGGTTGCTGCAAGCAATAGGTTAACCAAAGCGCATCTTGGCGGTTTAAGCCACGTACGATTGCCATGTTGGCATCAATCGGATGTTGTCGATCAAACTCAGAAACATAAGCTGCAGATGCACTGCCGACCCTGCGTATTACAACGTCAGAAGGCTTAACGCAAGACTCGAATGAAAGTATCGGTGTTTGGTACTGACTACTCTCCGGATTCAACCTCATGTCAGCAACATGCCTCATTCGGTAATAGCGCTCTCCCACCAGAGTAGTTTCAATATCTATCGCTAGTTTCCTTGTTTCCTCATCAACCAATTTTGGCTGGTATTTGAGGGTTATAGGATCTCTTTTACTGGTATCCAGCAAAGAAACATTTGCCATATACCACTCTGATTCTGGGCTTTCGCTAAATCGCCAACCATCAACAAACTTGACTTTATGGTCCTTCAACTGTGCCCATTGTTTTTGTTTTGCAAGCACGGGAAGAATAGCCGCCTTTGACAGGTGATAATCAGCCCGCCAGTCCGTCGCCTCTTCAAACTCTTCTTTTGGTATTTTTTTAATACTAACGGCCTGCATAGTGCCCCCGATGCTTTTCTTATTTATGTACCTTAGTCGAACCGCCTGAAAAAATCAACAAATTAACATGCGAGTCAAAAGCGATGAGCAAAAAAACAAAACCAACCACAAAGCAACCTGAAATTTCAACTTGCGAGTTCAAAGCGAAAAAATAAAAATATTTCAAATTCACTGTTGACAGAATGCACAATCATGTTCAGTATACAAATGAAATCGCAAATTTGCGAGTCCAAAGCGAAAATAAATTTATTATTAGAAGGAGCAGCCATGCTTAAAGTTACACCACTATCGATATACCTATTAAAATCTGAAGAGAGCTCAAATACTTCAGCAATCAAACTCAATGATGCGAAAAGCCATAATGTTGAGATAGAAGGGACCACCAGTACGTTACATGTTCAAATACCTACTTCTAATCCCCCTGCTTTTACAGGATTATTTCATGCAGACAATCAGTTAAATGATGTCGATTTTGGCACTAATCAATCAACAGGAGCTGTATTAGAGGTACGCCATGCAGGCAAGACTTTTTTCATAGCCTTTGGAACTGGCTATCACATGCTAGAAATGAGTTGCATGGTTCCAGACTTCGGATTAAGAACAGCCCTCAACCTTGTAGAACGTAAAGATATCCGCGGAATTGATACAGCATCAAATAAACACACTCCACTGAACAACCGTATTCAAAGCGGTTTAGGTATTAAAGTATCTGATTTTCCAATTGATATAGACGAAGATTTCCTGTCTGCAATCGAAGGAGCCAGTAGTGAAAAAATATTTGGTTCTCGTGTAGCAGGCCGAAGAAAGGCTCTACGAATCAACTATAAAGGGACCTTAAATGACCTTCCATCGCTATTGCTTCGAGCATATTTAAAATATTGTGAGGAATTACCTAATGAATTTAAATGGGTGGACAATATTCGCGAAGTGACTGAAAGCTCAGTCACTACTTCTCTAGATATTGAGCTCATAAAGTGTTTAGTCAATTTATATAAAAACGGACCAACAACAGGCGATAACCTAATGCTAATCGCTCCTGAAGTATATGAATCAGAGCAGATCACAGGCTTTAGCTATGGGGCAAGAAATAAGGAGCGCTCGAATCTTTTATGTTTGGAGCGATACTTAAGCTACATAATGCAAAAAGAGAATCAATTAAACCTCAAGCATTTACAGGTTACCCATAAAATATATGCTAAAGATGATAATCACATAACCTTAAAAAGATGGTCTGGCTACGAATGTATTTACTGTGAGCTTATTCACAACGGTAAACACTATGAACTACGAGCTGGTGTATGGTATGAAATAAATACTGACTTCGTTAAAGAAATCAATACCGTTATGGGGAGAATCCCTATTTATCCAGTAGCTTTACCTGAATACAACCATGATTCAGAAGGTGATTACAATAAAGATGTAGCTGCTAATGACACAAATATTGAATGCTTAGATACCAAAAATATCTATATTGGTGGTGGACCAAGTCGATTTGAATTCTGTGATTTAGTAAATTTAAACAATGGCCATGACAAGTTAACCGATTTAATTCATGTGAAGCATTATACTTCGTCGGCAACTTTGAGCCACCTGTTCAGTCAAGGTATTGTTTCAGCTGAAATATTTAGGGCTAGCGAAGTAGCTCGTCAAAAATTATATACAAACCACCCTGGTGTTATGCCGCTAACAGACCCAAAGGTTATGCCTAACACTGATGAGTATCGAGTAGTTTATGCTATCTATGATATTGCAGAACTACCAACAAAACTGCCTTTTTTCTCTAAGGTTAATTTGAAAAATGCTTACAACCGCTTGAAGGTTTTAGGTTATGAAGTGGCATTAGCTCATATAAAAGTTTCGTCAGATAAAATGGCTAGTCTAAAATACAAAGGCCAAGCAAATAAAAAACAAGTAAGTGCGGCAGCTTAACAGAAGTTTACCTAGGGATTTGGGCTTAATTTAAGAGTGTTAGGCCCCCTTATTAATTTGCATCTCTCGCAGCCACCTTTGCCAAAATCCAATCTTCTACCTCACCCTCAACCCAAGCTACAGAATTTGCACCTAATGAAACGCTTTTAGGAAATTCATCTTTAGCCATGAATCTGTAAACAGTTGCTCTGCTTAAGCCTGTGATATTTAGTACTTCTGATAATTTAATTAACCTGAGCTGCGCATAAGAAAATGAACTAAAAGCCCTTGTGGTGATCAGATCTTTCGACCAAGAAACATAAGATTACCAAGGACAAGGGCATGAATAACTTAGACGCAATTTTCGTAGATGTCGATGACTTTTGTTTATTGTTTGAACCTCAGTGGCTGGCACACTTGCTCGAAACAGGTGAAAAGCAGCGTATTAAGCCATCAAGGCTGAGTTCTAGCGAAGTTATGACTATTCTTATCGCCTTTCACCATTCAGGCTTTAGAGATTTTAAAACTTATTACACCAAGTTCGTTTGCCAATATTGGCGGTGTTATTTTCCTGATTTAGTCAGCTACACGCGAATGCTGAAGTTACTACAAACCGTATTACCAGCCCTATGCAGCTATCTAAAACAGCGATTTGCTAAGCCTACTGGGCTCGCATTTATTGACTCAACATCGCTGAAAGTTTGCCACAACATGCGTATCCCTCGTCATCAAGTATTTTCAGATGTTGCGAAGCGAGGCAAAGGGTCTATGGGGTGGTTCTATGGCTTCAAACTTCACCTGATCATGAATGATGAAGGTGGTTTGTTAGCGGTTAAAGTGACGGAGGGTAATGTGGATGATAGAAAGCCTGTTTTGGATATGGTTGATAATGTGACTGGTAGTTTGTATAGCGACAAAGGTTATGTATCAGCAAGCTTAAAGACTGAATTAGCTGAGCAAGGCATTGATTTTATTACAGGCCAGCGAAGCAATATGAGGCGCCAACCTATTTCAGGTTGGGATAAGGCAATGCTGTCAAAACGGTTCATTATTGAAACGGTGTTTGATCAACTCAAGAACATAACTCACATAGACCACACAAGGCACCGTAGCTGTGTTTCATTTATGGTGAACTTGATGGCAGGCCTCATCGCTTATACTTTTCAAGCAAAGAAACCAAGCATAAAGTGTACTAGCTCAGACTTGATCTGACAGTTACCCGTTTTTCAATCGGTGACTGTCAGTTTAGATTTGAGCTAAATTCTTCTCAGCTGTTAACACCAAGCGATTTTGTCGTACTTTAATTACCACCCGACTTTGTCGTAGTCGCTAATTACCAAGGGAAGTTGACGGTTATCTTTAACCGTGTTCTTTGAATGTTTTGTATAAGCATTTGAGGAGCGCTAAGGGTGATTGTTTTGAATTCTAAAGCTCAATTAACAGTTGATATCATTGCTAAAGTGGCAGAGCGTAAAATTACGATAGCTAATGCCGCTAAGCTCCTCAATAAATCCAAGCGTACTATTGAACGTTATTTGCAGCGTTACCGAAGCCAAGGTCTACAATTCGTTGTTCACGGGAATACAGGCAGCGAGCCAATTAATAAAACTCCAGATAGGCTTAAGCAGCAAGTTCAGTCGCTGATCCGCGAGAAATACTATGACCTGAACCTGTTGCACCTCGCCGAGATGCTAGAGGCTCACGAACACATTGTTGTTAAGCGCGAGACACTACGTAAGTGGGCACATGATATCCACCATGTAAAACGAGCCAAGCGTAGGCGTAGCCGTGTTCACAAACGCAGAGAGCGGATGGAAGCACTAGGACTAATGCTGCAAATGGACGGCAGTACACATCGTTGGTTCGGTGATAAAAAGTCGTGCTTAATCGCTATGATTGATGATGCTAACAGCGATATCCATGCAGAGTTTTTTCCGTCAGAAACGACTGAAGGGTGTATGAAAGTTATGCGCTCAGTTGTTGAGAAGTACGGCATGTTTAAAACGCTGTATGTGGATAGAGCAGGCATCTTCGGTGGACCTAAGCGTTGTAATTTCTCTCAGATGCAACGGGTCTGTGAGGAGTTAGGAATTGAAATCATCTTTGCCAGTTCTCCTCAAGGAAAAGGTCGTATTGAACGTGCCTTCGATACTCTGCAAGACAGGTTGATACCAGAGTTACGGCTCAACAATATTACTGACATGATGGGCGCTAATAGCTACCTCCAACACGTCTTCATCCCGCAGTTTTGGCGTAAAAACCTGATGGTAAAATCTAAAATATCAAACACCGAATATACGCCTGTATCACGCTACATCAATCTAGATGATATCTGCATCACCAAGGTCTACCGGAGGATCCGCAACGACCATACGTTTAGCTTCAAGGGAAAGCTCTACTTCATCGACTCACCGCTTAAGCACTCAATCGCTAACCAGAAAATTGAAATTCGTACGGGTAAAAATAAGCAGTTCGATGCGTACTTCGCTGGGCGAAAACTACAGGTAACCGAAGTCAAGGAGCCTGATAAGCTATCCTCTGAAGACTATGAAATCCAGAAGAAGCTTGATGTATTGGCACTGGCTGACAAGCTAGGAAATGTGGCAGAAGCTTCACGCCTAAGTGGTGTCTCCCGCGATACTATTTACCGCCATCGTAAGCTGATAAAACAAGGTGGGATCGAATCGTTAAAACGTCAGGAAACGCCAAATCTTCACCACAAAAATCGTACTGACAGAGCTATTGAGGAAGTCGTCATAGAATTCTCACTGGCTAACCCACACATGGGACAATCCAAAGTGTCACGACTGCTCAAATCTGAAAAAAACGTCGACATACATGCCAGCGGCGTTCGCAATATCTGGCTAAGAGAAAATATGAATACTACTGCGTTACGGTTAGCAAAACTTGCCGAAACTCGGCAACATTGATAGTGTGATTACGTCAAAATCGCTTGGTACTTATACCGTCAGTATCCCTTGGTAATCACACTAATTCACATAAAGGTTACTCGGCTTTAGTTCTTATACAGATCTCATATATGGTCTCCTCCCTTATTGCAAGGTTTCTTTAGTAAATAACAGGGACAGGGTTGCTGTCATATATACGGT
>NZ_JANHZS010000027.1:0-85303 GCF_041414765.1 Pseudoalteromonas sp. DY56-GL79
GGGCGACTGATGGGACTTGAACCCACGACAACCGGAATCACAATCCAGGGCTCTACCAACTGAGCTACAGCCGCCACTACATGTGGATTAAAATAAGATGGCGCACCCTGAAGGATTCGAACCTTCGACCGACGCCTTAGAAGGGCGTTGCTCTATCCAGCTGAGCTAAGGGCGCAAACTCGTAAACATCTTCATGCTACTTCTTATTTTAAAAGTGGTCGGCGATGCAGGATTTGAACCTGCGACCCCTTGGACCCAAACCAAGTGCGCTACCAAGCTGCGCTAATCGCCGACTGTGACCTTGGAGAACTAAGAACCTTTTTATCGGTGAGTCCTCGTTGGCAACGGGGTGCATAATAGTGATTTGCCCGAAGTAGGTCAAATATTTTTTTTAGTTTTTGTTTCAACTGCCTAATTTTGCCACAAATTGTTGATAAAACAGCTGACTTAAACAATTTTTGAACGGTTCTTGTAGAACAGATCATGAAAACCTTTGCTTTTACGCAATGCAAACTTGGCGGACTGGCTGTTTTTTGAGAAAATAGCGGGCAAATGTCCTCCTTTGTAGTAACTAAAGGGACATATAAATAGAGCGACCCCATTTTTCATCTTTATAAGCAATCATTTCATCAATACATGAAAGTGCTTGTATAGAAGAATTTAAAGGCTCTATCATCGTTCAAGTTTTTTAACCCTTAATATAGGTCAATCATGACGGCAAACATCATTGATGGCAAAGCTATCGCGAAACAAGTTCGTTCTACTGTTGCACAACGAGTTCAAGACAGACTAGCGCAAGGTCTAAGAGCGCCTGGCTTGGCTGTGGTATTAGTAGGCCAGGATCCCGCGAGCCAAGTTTATGTTGGTTCAAAGCGTAAAGCCTGTGAAGAAGTCGGATTTGTTTCTAAATCTTTCGACTTACCAGGTGACACAAGCGAAGAGCAATTACTTGCGCTTGTTGATGAGCTTAATGCAGATCCTGAAGTTGATGGGATCTTAGTACAATTGCCGCTACCTGAAGGCCTAGACGCAGAAAAAGTGTTAGAGCGTATTGATCCTCATAAAGACGTCGACGGCTTTCACCCATACAACGTAGGCCGTCTTGCCCAAAGAATGCCAGCACTGAGACCTTGTACGCCAAAAGGGATCATCACCCTACTCGACTCTACTGGTGTTCGTTATAAAGGCATGCATGCTGTTGTGGTTGGTGCTTCAAACATCGTTGGTCGCCCTATGTCACTAGAGCTGCTACTTGCTGGTTGTACTACAACCGTTTGCCATAAATTTACGCAAGACCTCGAAACCCATGTGCGTCGTGCCGATCTATTGGTTGTGGCGGTCGGTAAACCTGAGTTTATTCCGGGCGACTGGGTTAAAGAAGGCGCGATTGTTATTGATGTAGGTATTAATCGCTTAGAATCTGGCAAACTGGTAGGTGACGTGCAATACGACATCGCAGAACAAAACGCGAGCTTTATTACCCCAGTGCCAGGTGGTGTGGGCCCAATGACCGTCGCAAGCTTAATCGAAAATACGCTAGAAGCGTGTGAAAAATATCACAGTTAAACGCTGTTAGTTTATAGCTATAATAAAAGCCTCAGCTGAGGCTTTTATTATTTTAAGCCTCATTAACTCATTAACTCATTAGCGTGTCCTTGTTCGCTTTGTTTTCTTCCTGAGTTACCGCTTCTCTCATCGCTTCTTGTAAGGCAGCCATCCGATCTTCTAATTCTTCAGGTGAAATTTTTCCCTCAGCCGCAAGCTTTTCAAGTTCTGCCATTTTCTCTTTTAATTCGTCAATTTTCTCTTTATTTGCCCCTAAGCGGCTAAACATTACCGCTTCTCTCATTTTTTCGAGAAATGACTGATTGCGCTCCACCACTTCATATTTATATGGTTCGTTGGCTTTACTATCGAGTACTGGGGATGATTGACCTGCGATGTTAGCAGCCGCAACATAGTCTTGCTCCTGCGCAGCGGTATTAGCTCGTTTAGTTTGGGCAAGGCTTTGCTGCTCTGAAACGGACCCAGTGGTACGAATTGCGGAGTGGGTTTGGTAAGTGATCATGATTGCTCTCCTTGATTTGTCCAAGAAAAGCAATCACTGTGCCAAAATTAGCTTACTCGCTACTGGCTAGATATGACCAGGAATTGGCTTGTGCGGCAAATTTACGTCTTGGTTTTGACCACGGTGACGTAATAAGTGATCCATGAGCGTAATGGCCAACATGGCTTCTGCGATTGGAATGGCACGAATACCAACACAAGGGTCATGGCGACCCTTCGTCACAACTTCTTGCGGTTGGTTGTGGGTATCAATACTCTGCCCCGGTACCGAGATGCTTGATGTCGGTTTTAGCGCAATTGATGCGATAATATCTTGCCCTGTAGAAATACCCGCTAAAACGCCGCCTGCATGGTTAGAGGTAAAACCCTGTGGCGTTAGCTCATCTCTATGCTCTGAGCCCTTTTGCTCAACCACATCAAAGCCATCACCAATCTCTACGCCTTTTACGGCATTAATACTCATCAAGGAGTGCGCTATCTCGGCATCCAAACGGTCAAACACAGGCTCACCTAAACCAACAGGCACATTTTTCGCCACGACTTTTACCTTCGCGCCGACTGAATCACCTTCTTTTTTCAGCGTACGCATATATTCATCTAGCGCTTCTAGCTTAGATTCATCGGGAAAGAAAAATGGATTGTTTTCAACGGCTGACCAGTCATAATGCTCGGCTTTAATCGGGCCTAATTGAGAAAGGCAGGCATTGATTTCGATGCCGTGGACTTGCTTGAGGTATTTTTTCGCGATTGCCCCTGCTGCAACTCGAATGGCAGTTTCACGTGCCGACGACCTACCACCACCGCGATAATCTCTATGTCCGTATTTGTGCCAATAGGTATAGTCGCCGTGACCCGGACGGAACAAGTCTTTGATGTTTGAGTAATCTTTTGAACGTTGGTCGGTATTTTCAATCAACAATCCAATGCTCGTGCCTGTGGTCTTGCCTTCAAACACACCCGAGAGAATTTTTATCTCATCGCCTTCTCGGCGCTGTGTTGTGTAGCGGCTTTGACCTGGTTTACGTCTATCTAAATCGATTTGTAAATCAGCTTCAGTGATCTCAAGCCCTGGTGGTACACCATCTACCACGCCACCAAGCGCGGCGCCATGGCTTTCACCAAAGGTCGACACCTTAAATAATTGGCCAATGCTATTGCCTGCCATCGTTTTTCCTCATTCCTAAATAGACGATAGAGAGCATTGGCTCCCTATCAGTTTTTAAAGTATTCCAATAGTTGTTGTTTGGATACGACAAAGACCCCTAAACCACCATGCTCAAAGTCTAACCAAGTAAATGGCGCTTCAGGAAATTGCTGCTCCATATGTACCATAGAATTGCCAACTTCGACAAATAACAAACCATCATCATTTAGATGATCAGCCGCTTCTGCCAGTAGTGTGCGGGTCACATCAAGGCCATCTTCTCCTGACGCCAAGCCAAGCTCTGGCTCATGATGGAACTCCTCTGGCAGATCTGACATATCTTCTGCATCAACATAAGGAGGATTCGCTACGATTAAATCGTACTTTTGACCCGGTACACCACTAAATACATCAGACTGGATAGCAAAGACTCTGTCTTGCATCATATGCTGATTAATATTGTGATCAGCCACTTCTAAGGCTTCAAAAGAAATATCTACTGCGTCTACTTGTGCGCGCTCAAATGCTTTGGCCAATGCAATCGCAATACAACCAGAACCCGTACACATATCTAAGATACGCGTTACTTTATTCGGTGCAGCTACCCAGGGGGCAAAATGTTTAGCGATTAACTCTGCAAATGGTGAGCGTGGTACTAATACGCGCTCATCAACATAAAACGGCATACCAGCAAACCAAGCTTGATTGGTTAAGTAGGCGACGGGAATACGCTGCTCGATACGTGCTTTGATAAACTCCATCAGATGCGCTTTTTCACTTTGCGTCATGCGCGCATGCATGATTTCTTTGGGGGCATCAATTGGCATATGCAGCACCGGAAGCACCAAACTGACCGCTTCGTCCCAAGGATTATCCGTACCATGACCAAAAAATACCTCGTTACTCACAAACTGGCTCGCTGTCCAGCGTACCCAGTCCTGAATGGTATGTAAGTCTTGAAAGGCTTCAACGGCCATTTCTTCGGTAATAAGTGGTTGCGACATTTCTGTCATGATGACTCTCTAAAGATCAAACTATATGGCGCTATTGTAGCGGTTTTTAAGCTAGGTTTTTATGCTTTTTTTATTTAAAATGCCATCATGAACAGAGAATCTAACACTAATGCTGACCTAAATGACGATTTCGCGATGTTTCGTGAGTCTTTGAATGGTGTAAAACCCCTCAAACAAGATCAGGTGCAGCTCAAACAAAAGAAAAAAATTCAGAGCATTGAGCTGAAGCAACAAGTTAAGCAGCAGCAATCTGAGTTTTACTTTTCTGACGAGTATATTCCTGATATTGATACGTCGGGAACCATCAACTTCGTAAAGCCCGGAGCCGATCGCTATTTAGCAAAACAGTTAAGGCGTGGTGACTACGCGCCCGAACTCATCTTAGATTTACACGGGCTAAATAAAGAAACGGTAAAACAAGAACTGGCAGCATTAATTCATGCTTGTAAGAAGCAGCATATTGCTTGTGCGTGCGTGGTACATGGAATTGGTGAGCGTGTGCTTAAACATAAAGTACCGCAGTATCTTGTTCAGCATCCAGATATACTGGCGATGCACCAAGCACCTTTAGAATATGGCGGTAAAGGGGCTGTATTAATTTTGGTTGACTTACCTGATGACCCTAACTTTGGCCGTTAATTCGGCCCAAACATTGTTTTTTATCCTTTCTTGCTTCGCTTAATCCAGCCTTAATAAGTTTAACTAAATTTTAGCCATTTCACCCATCCTGCACTGGTCAAATTCACCACCCCATTAATTCTCCTGTGCCAAGAAAAAATTAAAACACATAAAAATCAATAATATAAAAATTAAATTCATTCTGGCACAACCTTTGTAATAGTTATTGCGACTAACAAATTACAAGGAAACTTATTATGACTACTTTAGCGAAAATCACCATGACAACTTTATTGTTTACAGCAAGCATGACAACAACAGCTGCAGAAATTGATGCTTCATTACTTCAAGAAGTAAAAACCAAAGTAACGCAAGCTATCACAGAGTCAATCAAAGCGAATCTAGAAGAAATAAAAATTGAGACCAAACAGTCTTTAGAGAAAGCGTTTCAAACAACCGATAACAGCGAGCAAGAAAAAAAGGAAGAGACTAATGATTAATGAACTCGAATTTCTGAGTCTGCTCGCAACTCCCGTGATCAGTTTATTTGCCGCTTACTTAAGCATTCAACTGATAAAATCACTGGGTCAGTTTATCAACTTTAACTAGCATGGCACTTGCTAAAGTAGGCAAGGTAGCCGAGTAGTCAAAGTATCATACCAATTGAATTAATTCTCTATTCAATTTGAAGGATGAAATAGCTTATTTGCTAAATACATTTGGTATTACCCTGAGAAAGCTATTGAGGTATCAGTAGCCATTAAAAAACCCGCCAATTGGCGGGTTTCTTTTTTGATATCAGCGAGATATCACAAAGTCGACACTAAATTATAGTGCGCCTTCGTTTTCAGATAGGAACTTAGCAACACCTTCAGGGCTTGCATCCATACCTGCTTTACCTTCAGTCCAACCAGCTGGACATACTTCACCGTGCTCTTCGTGGAATGCTAGTGCATCAACCATGCGAAGCATTTCGTCGATGTTACGGCCCAGTGGTAGGTCGTTAACTACTTGGTGACGTACATTACCTTCAGCATCGATTAGGAAAGAACCACGGAAAGCAACACCAGCTTCTGGGTGCTCAACGTCATATGCTTGACAGATTTCGTGCTTAACATCAGCGATTAGATCGTATTTAACTTGACCGATACCGCCTTCGTTTACTGGAGTGTTACGCCATGCGTTGTGTGAGAATTGAGAATCGATAGAAACACCGATCACTTCAACACCACGCTTTTGGAACTCTTCGTAACGCTTGTCGAACGCGATTAGCTCTGAAGGACAAACAAACGTGAAGTCTAGTGGGTAAAAGAAAACAACCGCTTTTTTACCTTTAATACGCTCGTGCAGGTTGTAGCTATCTACGATCTCACCGTTACCTAGTACTGCTGCTGCTGTAAAGTCTGGTGCCTTGCGGCCTACTAATACACCCATTTTTATCTCCAATAGTTAGGTTTATTTCCAATCTTATTTGGTATCTCGTGTCGAGACCAAAATATCTTGTTCACAATATTGTGGCGTGCTTATGAAAAAACAACCCTAGCTAAATTCA
Organism: Pseudoalteromonas sp. DY56-GL79; assembly: GCF_041414765.1. NCBI lineage: Bacteria > Pseudomonadati > Pseudomonadota > Gammaproteobacteria > Alteromonadales > Pseudoalteromonadaceae > Pseudoalteromonas > Pseudoalteromonas sp. DY56-GL79. The sequence continues at coordinate 6,395 of NZ_JANHZS010000027.1, forward strand.
TAACCAAAGTCTCTTTGTCATTCTCACCACCAAAAACTGCGCCTAGTGTATTTGGCAAGTGCCATAATTAACAATCGAATTTACCGATAGCACCAATCTATAAATTCGATGAGACGCAAATACCTCCGCTCACGATGCCATTCGGAGATCAAAAAAGGCTTCACAAAGAAGCCTTTTTAAGATGTCTATCACTCAGTGGACATTAGTCCATGATATTTTCTGGCATATCACCGCGGATCTGCTGCCAAATTTCACCCGATTGGTGACCATACTTACGCATCAATGAAATAGCACCATCGTGTTCTTGATTTTCTGCCAGTTTGGTTAAATCTGCATAGAACTGTCTCGCCAGTCCTCGCGTTCTTGAATCAGAAAAGTAATGGCAACCAATTTTTGAGTATAACCCTCTGAAGCCATTTAAAATAAGCACGTAAATTTTGTTTTGCCCTGCACCTGCCAGCTCATGGTGAACTTGGTAGTCATAATCGGCAAACGCTTCTGCGGTGTCTTCTAGCTCTTCATGCTTAGACAAAATATCGATAACACGCTGCGGGTTGAATTTTATCGCCGCACGCGTATAGATAGCACTAATATTGGTACGCGCTGACAGCAGCTGATCGGTCAGCTCAGGCATCTTATCTTCATCAAGACGCGCTAAGGTTTCTAATATATTAAGCCCTGATGTTTCCCAAAAGTTATTTACTCGGGTTGGCTTACCATGTTGGATAGTCAACCAGCCATCACGAGCTAGCCTTTGTAATACTTCGCGCAGTGTTGTTCTTGTTACACCAATGAGTTCAGAAAGCTCACGCTCAGCAGGTAGAATGGATCCCGGAGGGAATTCGCCGTTCCAAATTGACTCAACAATATATTCTTCAGCAAATCCAGCTGGGCTCTTGGCTTTGAAAATTCTCATCTCACACCACTTTATTATTACATCAATGCCTTGATTGGCAGGTTGTGCTTGTTAATCCACTGATTGTACCAGATGAAGCTCAACTAACAAGCTACAAATCACCCTAGCTGAAAATAGCCATGTTTAATGCAGGTGAGATTGTGATGTAGTGTGAGGCTTAGAACTCACTTAATGCAATATAGACTTGGCCATAACGGGCTCATCTTCGCTAAACACTGAGCTGTTAATGTAAACAAATTGCTCCTCATCAGACCATCCAGCCTCTGCTTTCATTTTGTATAACTCAAATGCTTCTCCTAAAGTGCACACGGAACGACTGCAAAATAAACAGACAAAACAATCGAACTCTGTTTTTAAAGCCAATATCAAAGGCTGCCGGGACACAGAACCCCTATTCAAGGAATCACCAAGAAAATTCGCTCCCTACTTTTAAATCACATAGCGAACTTTATGCCTGAGTAACCAAAAGTATTAGAGCTCGCGCTGTCTGCTTTCAAGCTTATTCAGCCATGCTTGTTTAAATTCGTGGTCTGATGTCAAAGCGAGATAAAGATCCGTAGCAAAAAAACTATCATTGTAGTCGGGTAACCAGCCAGTGTTGAGCAGCTGCGTCAGTGCTTGTTGTGTTTCTGCTGCGTCATTGCTAAGTGCGGACCAGTATGGAGATAAAGCTGCATCTAGCTGATTTCCTTGATTAAGGTATTGTGCCAACAACTGTGTTACTCGTTTGAGCTTGCTTTGTTCACCTGTACGTTTCAGCATCAGGGCATAAGTAAGGTATTGCCCTACATTGCCTGCCTCTGGCAATGTAAGCGCCGCGATATCAGCAAAATGCTGTTCAAAAAGTATTAGCGCAGGTTGTACTTTCTGCCGTGCAAGTAAAGCAAGAATATAAGGCATCACATAATGATTACCCTTTGAGTCTAGCTCGTATCGCTGTTTTAAGAGTTCTTCGGCCTTTTCGACATCACCCTGTCGCCATGCGATCCCGGCTTCAACATAGAGTCTAAATGCTGTAGAAATTGAACCTAAATTTGCGGCTTGCTGATATTTCTCCTCAGCTTCTTCTGCTCGCCCTAAACTCAATAACACTAATATGTGGCTCAATTGCTGCGCGGGATACAATTTACTATGACTGATGTGATTGTTTTGGTACCACAGCAAATATTCGCTTGCCCTATTCTGGTTAAGCGGATAAAAGTCTAGCGCATAGAGAGGATTGTTTTTGGTGTGCGGGGCAATGGCAACGCTACGATCAAAATATTTTCGCGCGAGCACTAACTCTCTAAAATTCAAATAGGCATAGGCTAATCCTCGGATAATAACCGCATCGTTTGGTGCTAACTGATACGCTTGTTTATGCGCAGCAATTGCATCGGGTATTTTGTGTTGGTCCCGAAGAAATCGACCATACCAATGCCATAGGCGAGCATGCTTAGTTGAGATCTCAAATCCGCGCTTAAAATAATCCTGTGCTTGCTCAATTTCATTCTCCATCACCGCAAAGCGCGCAAGAGAGGTTATCACTTCAATATTTGTATCATCTAAGATCCGTGCTTTCTCTAACAATGGCCGACACAAAGCAAGTGATTCATACTCTGACACCGCGCCATATACGCTAAGCCCCATAAAGGCATTGCATAAGCCACTGAGTGCCTCGACATTATCACTTTGTTTAGATAACACTTGTTGATAAATCGTTTTCGCTCGCGCTAACTCTTCCACCGCTGTACTTTGGGATAGGTGTGTGGCAAGAGTGATCTCATCAAAATAAGGGTTGTTTTGTGTCTTGTGCTTTTGATCAGTTTGAATATAAAAAGCAAAAAAGGCGATTAGAGCGAGCAACGTAATGGTGACACCAAGCAGCCAAATTCGCTTTTTGCTCACTGGCATCACAGCCACTTTATGCTCTCTAAGTGCAATGTTTGGATGAATGCGGTAGCCTTGAGCTGATATTCTTTCTATGTATTCTTCGTATTGCGGATCTGTGTTTAAAATCTTTCTTAACTGCGCAACAGCTTGATAGACCGAATTGTCAGACACCACCTTCGGGTGCCAAACTAACTCGACGAGGGTATCAATACTCAGAGGCTCAGCTTTAGCATCGACCAGCACCAACAGTAATTTCATCACTTTTGGGGTGACGGTATATTCACGGCCAGTCGGATACTCCACAATCTGGTTCAATTTAGGCACAACAAGCCAATTTCCCAAAAGCAAATTTTTCAACCCCAGAACACCTTACATTATTGATTATTATGGTTTTAATTAAATTAAGAAAAATTTCAGAGTTAATTTATATGAAAATTAAAACACAAAGTACCTCGCTAGTTATGCTCGAAGACATCTAATACGACACTAACTGGTTTTCATTATGAAAAAACAAACATTAATATTTGCGGCCTGTTGCGCCCTGTCTTCTCATGCATTATTTGCAGCAGTGGACCTTCGTATCGACAATGCTACCATTTTAAATCCTATTGATAAGCACCAAGTCAATATCATTTCCAATCATTGGCTCGCCATCCAAGATGGCAAAATTATACAAGTCTCTGACTCAAGTCAAAAACCGGATGCAGCACAGGTCATTGATGCTCATGGTCAATACCTCATACCAGGGTTAACCGATAGCCATGTCCACCTAAAAACAATGCCGGGATTACTTAACACCTCCCCTAGAGCTCGCCAAATGCAAACAGCATTTTTACAACGGCAAGGCGCTAATTATCTTTACTATGGCGTCACGCAAGTTATTGACCCGTCAAACACTGCAACCGGCATGACCGAATTTACAGCAAATGGCCCCGCACCCGACGCCTACTTTTGTGGCGCAATGCCAGTTTACCAAGGGTATAATGCTGAAGGCCTTAGTTACTCAAAGCTACACCAACATAAACCCTACTTTGCTGCACAACACAGCGATCCCGCTCATGAGCTAACACCATCTCAAGTACACGCTCACCAAGGAGCTCAGCCCTTGACGCGAATGAAATCTGACGGTGCAACTTGTGCCAAACTGTACTTTGAAGATGGCTTTGGAGAAAACAGTGCTATACCGCTTATTAATCAAGAAACTGCCAAACAGTTAGTCGAGTCCGCAAACTCAATGAAGTTACCCGTAATGGCACATGCGAATGCCGTTGATATGCAACAACTTGCTGTAGATGCCAATATCAACGTTATGGCGCATGGACTTTGGAACTGGTTAGCGCCAAATACAGCCCCTAGCGAAAGCGAACTGCCAACCAATGTAAAAGCTGTGCTGGATACCATCATCGAAAAAGACATTGCATATCAAGCCACATTAAATGTGATGAATGCTCTGGCGAAAGTGACTGACAACACTTTCACCTTCTCGTCTGAATATCGTACCGTATTACCTCCGTCTCAAATTGCTTGGTATCAAAGTGAACCTGGTCGCTGGTTTTCTCGAGAAATGGGTCAAGGCTGGGGTGAAATAAGTAATCAACAAAAGGTGGCTAAACTTGAGCAAGTTTTCTCTCAAGGGCAACGAGCACTAAATTATCTATATAAAAATGGCGCAACCTTGCTGCTTGGCTCAGATACGCCACCCGCACCAACTTATGTCTCGCAACCTGGCTTATCGACTTATCAAGAATTAATGATGATGGATCAAGCCGGAGTAGACCTCGTTAGCTTGTTATCTGCTGCAACCATCAATAATGCCAAAGCATTTGCGATAGACTACCAGTACGGCAGCATCGCTGTGGGGAAAGTGGCTAATCTATTACTTTTAAATAGTAACCCTTTGCAGTCAGTCGCGGCTTATAACGATATTGAATATGTTATCTTACACGGCTCAGCCATTGAGCGTGCTACTTTTCATATCGATGCCCTCGAGAAAAGTGAGTAAATACGTCAGAATAGAAATGCTGATAATGTCGGTCTCACCTCAATTGACTTAATCAAGTGTTCTATTCTGATATTTTCGAACTTCTGCTGGTAACAAGAGTCGAAAAATCGTCGCAAAGATAGCGCACACTGCGAAGTAAAGTTGCTCTAACGCGGCCAGATAAAGCATAATAAAACAAAAAGGGTTTCTCTATAATGAAGATTTCATCTTTTCATCTCTCTAGGCAATCTTGGGGATTGCTAGCACTATCCGCTGCTATTTTTGAAGCCGTTGCACTGTATTTCCAATACGGTATGGGTTTAGAGCCCTGTATTATGTGCATCTATCAGCGTTTTGCTATGTTGGGGTTATTAGCAGCTGGTTTAATCGGTATGATTTCTCCTCGCTCTTTCGCACTGCGTAGCCTCGCATTTGTTTCGTGGGGGGTAGGCAGTATTTGGGGTTATTTTATCGCCCGTGAACATATCAGTATGCAAACTACAACAGATCCATTTGCTTTTACCTGTGACTTTGTACCAAACTTTCCTGCGTTTATGCCGCTGCATGAATGGCTACCAAGTTTTTTTGCTGCAACAGGTGACTGCGGCAATATAGATTGGTCTTTTGCAGGATTGTCTATGCCTGGATGGATGGAAATTATCTTTGCATTTTATAGTGTTGCATTTATTCTTTTCTTATTTTTCCATGTTACTAAAAGAAGTTGAGATATCACATTCATGCATTTTAGGTTAAGCCAAATTGAGCAACTGAGAGCGTTTAAATTACGTGACAAGCAGATGATCTTACGTCTTGCACTTAGCCACCTTGATGCAAAAACAAAGGTCGTGTTAAGAATAGCCAAGTTGCTACTACTCACACCGTTTTTTGCCTCGTTGGTCGTATTTGAAGGCTGGTTGTTATTACCTGTCTTATTGGTAGCAGGATTAATTTATCCGCTACTGACCACACCACTGGAAATACAGTTTGGCAAACCCAAGTTAGCTCAGGCAATCGCTGAGTTTAACGCCTCGAATAAGCCCTGATCTTCAATCTACCTGTGTGCGAGCAGCTAAGCTCGCACACAATAACTACGACTAGACTCTAATTTTTCCCTCCAGTTTTGCCAATATTCCTTTCCCAATTCCTTTTACTTCCAGCAACTCCGTTGTTGTTTTAAAGCGCCCCATTTTCTTACGGTACTCTACGATGGCTTCAGCTTTACGAATACCAATCCCTGGTAAACTTGAAAGCGCCGAAGCGTCAGCGGAATTAATATCGAGTACAACACTTTGCTGCTGTGTTTGAGAAGCTGACTTTGCTTGCTCCGCAGGTTTTGCGAGCACGCTTGAACAGCTTAAACCTAACGCCAATAAAATAGAAAGTATGGTGGGTTTATTGAACATATATACACTCCTTGTGCGTAAAAAGTATCCAAAGCTTACTGCATTTACCTCGGTGAGTGATTGCAGAAGCTTTTTAAATAAAGATTGGAATATTGACTTTGTCAAAAAACATTCATTCTTTCAAAAATCAAAATAAACATTAAGCTTTTGTTTTTAATGAATTTAATTAATTCTACTTCACTCAACAGCACTTGAAAAATTTTCAAAATAACTTGCTTAATCACTCAATTCGATTTACTGTATAAAAAAACAGTGACTAGGGGAATAACCATGGCCGTTATCATCAAATATGTTGTTGAAAGAAATGGAGTCGAGCGTATGACTTTCACGTCTAAAAAAGAAGCTGATGCTTATGATAAGATGCTAGATGTAGCTGAAGCATTGGAAGACATGCTAACGAAAGTTGACGTGCCGCTGAGTGAACAACAAGTTGAATCCCTAGCGCTTGAAATTGCAAAACAAAAAGATGACTTTGTGTCTGTGCTAAAAGGTGCCAAAGTAGCACCAAAGGCCAATACCAAAAACAAATCTGAAAACGAAAAAGCGTCAGATCCAGATAAAGTGACCAAAATTAAGCAAGCCTAAATGATAATAACCACTTACTTCAGTGGGTGGTTTAGGCTGAAAATAAAAAACCGCATGTTCTGCGGTTTTTTATTTTGTGCTGTGTAGCGTGGTATTATTTAATTACGCTTGCCACTGCATCAGCAAAGTAATTAATATTATCTTTGCTTACACCAGCTACGTTAACGCGGCTAGAGCCTACCATATAGATAGCATATTCAGTGCGTAGTCTGTCAATTTGCTCTTTATTAATACCTAAGAAAGAGAACATACCGTGCTGACGGTCGATGAACGAGAAATCTTGCTCAACACCTTTTGCAGCTAGGCTTTCTTTGATCAACGTACGTAGACCATTGATGCGGCCGCGCATTTCGTCAAGTTCGTCGTACCACATTTGCGTCAGTTCAGTACTGCTTAGAATGGTATTTACAATATCAGCACCGTGTGCTGGTGGCATTGAATAGATACTACGAACAACGCTAAGTAATACTGAGTTTGAAACATCAGCAGTTGTACTGTCTTTTGCAATGATTGAACACGCACCGATACGCTCGCGGTATAAACCAAAGTTTTTAGAGCAAGATGAACAGATGATCATTTCATCAACTGTATCCGCGACCGTTCTAAGGCCTTGTGCATCTTCTTCAAGGCTAGTACCAAAGCCTTGGTATGCAATATCAATTAATGGCGTAAAGCCTTGCTCTTTCGCAAGTTCAGCAACCACTTTCCATTGCGCTTGATTTAAGTCCATACCACTTGGGTTATGACAACATGCATGAAGTAGTACTACATCACCTTTAGGTACTTGCTTCAGCGCATTGATCATCTCATCAAACAACAACCCTTTGTTTTCGTAGTCGTAGTAAGGATATTCTTTAACTGTTAGGCCAGCTGCTTCGAATAGGCTGATGTGGTTTGCCCAAGTTGGCGTCGTAACCCAAACAGTTGCATTGGTGTTGCAACGTTTAATAAATTCGGCAGCAACACGTAATGCGCCAGTACCACCTGGTGCTTGCGCCGTACGTACACGGTTTGCCAATAATGTACTATGCTCTCCAAGTAACAGTGTTTCCATCTTTTGACAGAAGTCTAAGTTACCAGCCAAACCAATATAAGATTTTGTCGTTTCGTTTTCTAAACGAAACGCTTCCGCTTTTTTAACCGCTCTAAGTACCGGCGTGTTTCCCTGCTCGTCCTTATAAACACCTACACCAAGGTCAATTTTGTTTGGGTTAGTGTCCTGTTTATAAGCGGCCATCAGGCCTAAAATAGGATCTGTTGGAAGTGGTTTTAGCTCTGAGAACATGGCTTATCTCTTTTATTTTAATTAATGCAAACTCGAGCGGCTGACGCCCGATTCCAGTAGACTTGATGGTAACATAGAGACTTGCATCTCAGTTACCATATTTATCTAGAATTTTATTCATTTTTGTAAACTTGGCAGCACCACAAAGGCGTCAAGTTTACAGCCGGACATTCCGATAATTATTTGGGTAAATATTCAGGGATTCTCGTACATGCAGCTGCAAGCAATGCTAAAATTTCTTCGTTGAAAAATGACTCAGAAAACGCTTCTGCATCAATAATTCCAATACAATTTTGAGCATCATCGAATAATGGCAGACAGGTTTCTGCTTTCACCTTTGGATCGCAAGTATAGTACTCTCCTCCACTGGCGACATATTGAGGGATGTCATTAATCACTCGAGCTTTAGCACTCAATACCGTTTGAATATTATTTGACGTAGCGGCAAAAGCATCCGTTATAGGGAATAGCGGTCTACTCGGCGCGCCAGAATACGCTAATTTGAGAAGTTGTTTCCCTTCATTTGTCGCTCTTGCTTGGTATATGCCAAACCAATCAACAGCTGTAAATTCAACTACCGCTGACACTATCGTTTGCAGCTTGGTAAGCGATCGTGCATTAGCCGTGTTCTTTTCAACATAATCACTCAATAAAAAAGGTGCTTCCTGAAGGTATCCAAACAAGCTGCAAGCGCCCCCTTCCCCAAGTTCAGGGATCTGATATGACCACACAGCAGGGCTTGATTTTTGCTCAATATAAGCATCTAGTTTTTCTAATTGCAGCAAAAGCAACTCGCGGGAGATAGATAATCCACTCAATGAAATATAATCTGACATTTTAGCCATCTAAACATCTAAAGTTAATGCAACTTTACCACGCTCTTTATACCTTGCCAATACTAAAAACAGGTACATAGAGTAATAGGAGTAGATAGTAAACTAAAGCAGAGGTGAAATACGCTTGAGTGGAATTTAGACCGATTTAGAGGTGAGTGAATAAATCATTTCTATTTCATTTCCAGCACTGTTGTAGCTAACGCTTTGAGCAATTTCGTTAAGTAAGCTAACACCTCGGCCATGGCTATGCTCTTGCTGTGCTTTGTTACGCTCGCTTGATTCAAAACCATTACCTGAATCACAAATGTTGAAGTATAGCTTTAGCTCTTCAGGGCTGTAGCGCACTGAAATAATAATGAGCGCTTCTTTTAGCTCCTTCAAAACACTCTCTCGCAAACTGTAGAACTCAAAAAAGCCATCTTCTTTATTTTTAATCTCAGAATCTAGCCCCAACACACCGTGATCTAAAGAATTATTGTAGGCTTCGGAGAGTAGTAAGAAGATGTTAGAGCGATGCGCCGAAATACCGTCAACCTCACTAAGCAAGTCCACCAGCTCAAGTACCGGATCGGTAGTTTTCATCTGTTTGGCATCTAAAGATAACGAAATATTGAACGGCAAGCTTGAATAATGGTTAGGCGCAGAAACAATTGACTCGCTGGCAACGCAATTAATAATTGCGATACTTAAGTCATCTTGTTGCTCCGTATTGCCAGAAAACTCGCGAACTTCAGAGATAATTTGATCCGTGGAAATATGCTGCCGACTCGCCAGCAAGCGCTTTAACCGTCGTTCGCCATACATTTCCCCCCGCTCAGACTCAGACTCAATGATACCGTCTGTCGCCATTACGAGGCGTTGGTCGGGGCTAACTTCAAAATGCAGCAGATTACGTTCAAACTCATCGACTTCTAAAATGCCGAGTGCCATATGTTGGCTCTCAATGGTTTTAATAAGGCTACCATTTTGGTCAATCAGATATAAATCTGGCAAACCACCAAGCCAAGCAGAAACACTTTTCCCTGAGCTGCTCAATTCAATGATTGCTGCTGCACAAAACATATGACCAGGTAATAACTCATTAAAGGCGGTATTGAGCTCAACGGCTATATCACTAACCGCCATCCCCTTTTGCACCATAGTATAGAAAATGCGCGACGCAGGAAGCGCGCCGACCGCAGCTGCTAAACCATGGCCAGTAAAATCACCCAGTAAACAATAAAAGCCACCCATCGGGCTCTTGGCCATTAAAAACATATCGCCATTAAACATTGACGCGGGTGACAAGTGGTATTCACAAATCTCAGGATATTCAGATTGTTGTGCAAGCGCATTACTAAAGATGTGCTCAACAATCTCGTGCTCTCGCTCTATCTGGTTATAGTGATATTCTAGTTGTCGGCGTTGTTCGTTGCTTTGTTGGCTGAGCCTACGAGTCCTCGCATGCGCTTTGATTTTGGCTGATAAAATGACTTTATCAAACGGCTTATGAATAAAGTCATCACCTCCTACAGCAAGACATTTTTCAAAGCTACTTTGATCTTCAAGTGCGGTGATAAAGATGATGGGGAGGTATACGTCGCCCGCATATTGCTTTATTTTGGGGGCAGTCTCAAAGCCATCCATTACGGGCATGACAACGTCTAGCAGCACGATGTCGATGTCCTGACTTTCGAGAATTTTTAATGCATCACGACCATTATGGGCACAAAAAACGGTATAAAATTGTTGCTCAAGCATTGCCTTGAGCAGCTTACAGTTTAATACCTGATCGTCGACTACCAAGATATTCATGAGGGGCTAATCTATCGGCGATCAGTCAATATCAAACTTCTTATCAAAACGAGAGATCTGGAGGATTTTCTTAAGTTGTGGACGGCAGTTACTAATTTGAATGCTAGAAACTGAGCTTCCTAGTGTTTTTTTCATATTTAACAGCATACCCAAAGCGGAGCTGTCCATATAATCGGTTTCACGCAGGTCAACAACAACCTTTTCGGTTTGATCATTCACCTCCGCATACGCCTGACGAAACGATTGCACCAAATTAAAGTCGAACTTACCTCTAATTTGAATGGTTAGTGTCTTACCGTCAGCAGAAGCGTTTTTACTCAAGCTCATCATTAAGCTCCTAAATTATTTTGATTTGTTTCCCCTCACCAATTTAAATATAACGCTTAAAAATCATTTAGCAAAAAATAAAAAACATCTAATCTGCTTTTTGCTATGATCTCTGCAAAGAACCCGCAAGAGGACCAGAATCAATGTCAGAATCAAGACTTGTGTACTCCACAGATGTAGGCCGTATTGACACCAAAGAGCCAAAGCAAGATGTTCAAGGGAAAGTTTTTAAAGACGGCGCCGTTCGTATTGAAAGACAAACTAAAGGGCGAAAAGGCAAAGGCGTTATGCTTGTCGTTGGCATCGATAGTGAACAGCATGATCTAAAGAAATTGGCAAAAACGCTTAAATCAAAAATGGGTCAAGGTGGTGCAGTTAAAGAAGGCGTTATTGAAATTCAAGGCGATGACAGAGAAAAGCTTAAGCAATTATTAGAAGGCCAAGGCTTCAAAGTGAAAATCGCAGGCGGTTAGGCGCTTATTATTTTCAGCCCCATGCCTTGGGGCTGAGCCGCTATACTGCAGGGGCAAACCGCAAAATCTCGGCTTCACTCAACGGCGGGCTGTAGTAATAACCTTGTACAATATAGCAATTATTTTTCGCCAAGAACGTCATCTGAGCCTCAGTTTCCACCCCTTCAGCAATAACCTGCAAATTTAGTTTTTGCGCCATTGCAATGATAGCCGCGGTGATCTCCATATCGTTCGGATCTTCAGGGATATCCTTTACAAAGGAGCGGTCGATTTTAAGTATATCAACCGGGAAACGCTTAATATAACTTAAAGACGAATAGCCTGTACCAAAATCGTCAATAGACAGTGAAACGCCAAGCGCTTTGATATCTCTAAGTTGTATGATTGCTGCTTCTACGTCTCCCATCAGCATACTCTCAGTAAGTTCAAGGTGTAGTAGAGTCGGCTCCATCTCAGTTCTGTCAATAATATCTGACAGCGTACGGATCAATTGTGCGTCTTTAAACTGTCTCGCAGAAAGGTTGATGGATACGTTAGCAATCTTGCCCGCAGCTTTTAAACGACGAGAAAAATGGCACGCTTCTTCTAACACCCATGCACCAAGCTCTACGATTAGGCCTGTCGCTTCAGCAATTGGAATAAATTTACTTGGCGGAATGGTTCCTTCGCTTGGGTGGAACCAGCGAATAAGTGCTTCATAGCCAACAACCTCCCCACTTTCACTGTTCACTTGTGGTTGATAATGCAAGGTAAATTGTTGCGCTTTAATTGCTATACGCAGCTCGTTTTCTATATATAGACGCTCGTTAGCAGCTTCGTCTAAATCTTGGCTATAGAAATGGTAAGTGTTCCGCCCTTTTGCTTTGGCCTGATACATTGCCAAATCTGCATGTTTAAGCAGCTGCTCCTCTTCTTTACTGTCAAACGGAGCCATCGTAATGCCAATACTTGCACTGACGATCACCTCGTTATTCCCCAGTTTTATTGGTTCTGCCAGTGTCTTTTGAATGATATTGGCAACTTCCATGGCATTTTCTCGCTCATTGATGCCGCTCAGTAACACCGCAAACTCATCCCCACCCAATCTGGCAATGGTATCTTCTGCACGGAGCCGCTTTTTCAATCTCGTCGCGACTTCAAGCAATAAGCGGTCACCCGCGTCATGTCCCAAGGTATCATTGATGCGTTTAAACTCATCTAAGTCAAAGTAAAATAGAGCAAAGGCGTAATGGCCACGTTCGGCAAGCGCCATGGATTTACGTAACTGCATCCTGAAAAACGTTCGGTTGGCAAGGCCAGTTAAGGTATCAAAGTAAGCCAATTCTTCCATTTTACGCTGGCTTTCTTTTACAAACGAAATATCTTGGGCTGAGGCGACATAACTTGAAATTGCGCCGCCTTCTTCACGGATCGGCGACACGCTCAAACTGACCCAAATAGGCGCCTCTCTGTTACCCGCCAACATAGTATCCCCGCGCCAATGATTGCGACTGCGTAAGTCAATATCGATATCATCAATGAGAATTGCCATGTCTTTTGAAATAATACTCAAAAGCGGAGAGCCAATAAAATGCTGTTCATCATAGCCCGTCATTTCCTGCATTTTTGGATTGACGTACTCAATTTGAAAATGCTCATTGGTCAATACAACGCCAGTACCAGAGAAAGCCACAGCTTTTGACAAACGGTTTGCCGCCTTTTCAGCGATTTCTTTTTCTGTAATACGTTGATTTAGGCCATTTACAAGCTGTTTTATCTCAACACTCATGTCATTAAATGAGGCGTTCAATTGACCTATTTCGTCATCGGTATGCGGCAAGGTTGGCGTATCCCACTGCCCTCGACCAAATCCCTTCACTGCTTTAACGAGCGCATTGATGCGTTTGAGTACTAATTGATATAAAACCTGATGCAGTAATATTGCGACAAAAATGGCATACAGAATAAACAAACCAAAGAACTTAACTTTAAGCTCTTCAATGGCCGAGATAGCCGACGCCCGCTTCTTGTAGATCCCAATGTACCAATCTAAATTGGCAATATGGGTCACGTGCATAATATGCCAGTTGTCTTTATATCTAAATTCATCTTGGATATTTGGCAGCTTAGTAATAAGTGCAGTTTGTACTATTTTACTCAAATCTTCTGGTAGCTTGTTGTGGTCCAATAGCTGCCCAGTCGCAGCGGTGGTTTTAAACAGGCCGGGAGCTGCCAATAATCGGCCCTGTTTATCAAAAACGATGAAGCCTTGCTGATGGTCAGATTTAGGTAGTTTTTCGAGTAAGGTGGTCAACTCTATATCGCTACCCGTTAACCCAAGGTATTTGTCATGTAAGTATAAAGGCACCAAAATACTGACCACCCACTTGTTCCAAACCCTATCAAAATACACGCCCGACCATACCGCTTCCCTCGTTGGGTTTTGTTCAGCGTGTAAAACAGGCAAGTTATGAAGCTGATTATTTACCAGCCTTGGGTCTTTCGCTAATAAGGCATTAGGAGGTGCAACACGAACAAAGCCGTCTTTTGTAGATAAGTAAAAATTAAAGAAATCTTGTAACAGTGGAGGCGCAAGAATGTTCCAGAGCAATTCAGATTCAGAAAATAGCTTTTGCACTGACTGCAATTTTAAATTGCCAGTATACATAGCTGCAGAGAGGCCATTTTTAGCTGTACTCGCTAAGTTTTCGCCACGCACGTCAACGCTCGCTTGTGCGCCAGATAAATCTTGTACGCCATAAAGTAAATGTTTGGAGACCACTGAGTTGGCTTGTTCGGCCAAGTTGGCTTTAAGATCGAGGTAATTTGAGAACTGATTGTTCACCTGCGCACTAAAACGCTTGAGCTCATCATACTCTTCATAGATTAACTGCTTTTCTTCAGATTTTAGCATCAATGCCGCAGCAAAAACCCCCGCGATCAAACACACGGCCGAAATCAACATCGACAGCTTTACACTTAAAGAGCTTGCACCATATCTTGATGGGGGACGACGATTGCCCACAAGTTAACCTATTCTTTTATTTACAGTGGTGGTGTTGCCTGAATATACCAGAATATTTTTCGACTCGCCAATAAGTTACGTTTGATTAACGTACTTAACTCACTGAGATTGGACACTTATCTACCAAATAACTTAGGTTTTTGCCCATACGTCCAAAGTAGTACTTGTTTTCTCGTTTAGTTCTATGCTAATAATGTATTCAGTTTCAAAGTAAGGTTTGAATAAATGAATTTCATCACACGCAACAGCAACACATATTTCTTTTTTAGCTTCTTTAGGTGAAGAGGCTTGACTGTTCGCGAGTGAAAAAGAATAGCTAAGCCTCCCAACTTCGGGAGGCTTTTTTTTTGGCTAAATGGGAGTGAGGACCTATGACACAAAATACATTAGATGCCCTTAGGCATGACATCAATGAGATAGATTCGGAATTACTGATTTTACTGGCAAAGCGACGTCGCATTAGTCATGGTGTGCTGGAATATAAGATTGCCAACAACAAACCTATCCGTGATGAAGCACGTGAGCAGGCACTGCTGGAGAAACTGATCCGATATGGTAAATCTCTGGGTCTTGATGCCTTTTATATAAACAGCGTTTTCCAAACTATCTTAGAAGACTCTGTATTAAACCAGCAAGCCATGCTGCAAAAGAACTTAAACCCCGATGCCGTAGGTGATACACACCGCGTTGCCTACTTGGGTGGACAAGGTTCTTATAGCCAGCTTGCTTGTCATAAATACTTCAGCCGTCGTCCCGGTAAGCTTGTGGAAATGGGTTGCCAAAGCTTTGAGCAAATCACCGAGCAGGTAGAGAAAGGCCAAGCGGACTTTGGTATTTTACCTATTGAAAATACCAGTTCAGGCAGTATCAACGAAGTATTCGATTTATTGCAACATGCACAAGTATCTATTGTAGGCGAAGTAACCCATACCGTAGAACATTGCCTCCTAGCATTACCAGATACAGAATTACAAGCCATCGACAAAATTTATGCGCACCCTCAACCTTTTGCCCAGTGCAGCCGTTTTATTCAAGGTCTGGGGGATATTCAGCATGAAACTTGCGACTCGACCTCTAGTGCATTAAAACAAGCAGCAGAGCACCCAAACAGTGCCGCGATTGGCTCGGCACAAGCTGGAAAGAATATGGGTCTAGAAGTGGTGAAATCTGGTCTTGCGAATCAGACCGAAAACCATAGCCGCTTTATTGTAGTAGCAAGAAAAGCACTTCAAGTGTCTACTCAAATCCCAACAAAAACTAGTTTAATTATGGCCACCAAACAGCAAGTAGGCTCACTTGCTGACGCGCTGATGGTATTTAAACAGCACAATATCAATATGGTTAAGCTAGAGTCACGCCCAGTACCTGGTAACCCTTGGGAAGAAGTCTTTTACGTAGATTTGCTTGCCAATATTGCAGACTCACAAGTCCAAGTAGCACTTGAAGAATTAAAAGATCATACCCAATTTGTACGCTTACTGGGCTGCTACCAAAGCGAGTCTTTGCAAGCCGTAGATGTGTTGTAATCATACTAAGTCACTCTCATAGAGACGAATAAAAAGCCAGAGCGCAAATTGCATTCTGGCTTTTTTGGTTGAGATTTGTTTAACCTTTGGATATTCAGGCTATTCGCTGCTAAGGCCAAGGAGCTCTATTTCTGAGATCTGTACTAGGCCATCGTTATTCGCATTTTTGCTAATATTTAGACGATAACTGCTATAGGCAAAAGCATTAGAGAAAGTAAACGCTCTTCGTTGTAAGCGCTCTTCCCAGCTCTCACCCACCCAAACCGCGACTTCTGTCCACGTCTCACCGCCATCATTAGAACCCAGTAACTGGAAGTTTTCGGGATCGCGTTCTGGTGCATCATTGGCACTGGTAATAGCCAAACCACTCACAATCTGTGGCGCAGTAAAATCGGCTTGGATCCAAGATGGTGATTCCTCTGTTGGCGGGCCTTGCCACTCATTGTGATCTAGCCATTTTGTCTCGATATCATTATCAAACGCCTTTTGTTCACTTTCCGCATCTCCAATACGATTACGCGCGGTGAAGCTTGTTCCTGCCAAATCAGACAAATCTTCAAGTGCATACTGAGGTCCAGCGAGTTCAATTTCGGCTATTTGCACTAATCCATCATTATTGGCATTTTTACTGATAGACAAGCGATAATGTGTGTAAGCCAAGCCATTAGCAAACGCAAAGGCACGACGTTCAAAACGCGATTCAAACGACTCTCCTACCCAAGTATTTAATACTTGCCATACTTCCCCATCGTGAGATGCTAAAAGTTGGAAGTTTTCAGGGTCACGCTCCGGTGCATCATTGGCGCTAGTAATGTACAAAGTATTTACCGCTTGCGCTTGCGGCAAGCTAACTTGAACCCAAGCTGGATTTTCAACAGAGGGAGGCCCCTGCCAGTCGTTGTGATCGAGCCACTTAGTCTCAACATTTTTATCAAATGCTTGTGCTGCGCCCTCTGAATCACTAATACTAAAACGTGCCGAGTAACTCGCACCTTGTACTTGTGCATGATCTAATCCAGAGATTTCTGGGCCGATTAATTCAATCTCAGCAAGCTGCATCAAGCCATCGTTATTTTTGTTCTTGGTTATCTCAAGACGATAGCTTTGATATGGCAATTGATTTGCTACCGCAAAGCTTTGGCGCTCCCCTCGCGCTTCAAAAGATTCACCAACCCAATTGCTCAACCGCTGCCATGTAACACCATTATCGTTAGAGCCAAACAAAGCAAAGTTCTCCGGATCTCGCTCTGGTGCATCATTGGCACTCGTTATCGCAAGCTGATTAACCGCCACCGCATCATTAAAGTCTACTTGGATCCAAGAAGGCGCTTCAACGGTGGGCGGGCCTTGCCAATCATTATGATCTAACCACTTAGTGGTTGGGTCGTTATCAAATGCCTTATCTTGGTTTTCCGCCTCACCGATACTGTTGCTTGCCGTGACCACAAACGTCTCAGTATCTGTATGGTCAACGCTCGGATAAACCGGACCAACAAATTGAATTTCTCCAATTTGCAGTAAGCCATCGTTATTTTTGTTCTTTGTCACTGCTATTCGGTAACTTGTATATTTTTGCGCATTACCAAATACAAAGCCTTGACGTTCAAAGCGCGCTTCAAACGACGCCCCAACCACATTACCCAAATTAACCCAACTCGCTCCCTCATCGTTAGAAGCTAATAAGGAGAAGTTTTCAGGGTCTCGCTCTGGGGCATCATTAGCACTGGTAATGTAAACACCGCTAATTGCTTGTTGAGTGGGAAAATCCACCTGGATCCAAGACGGCGCTTCCTCAGTAGGTGGCCCCTGCCAGTCATTGTGGTCAAGCCATTTAGTTTGTGGATCGCCATCAAATGCTTTGTCTGCACTCTCAGCATCACCAATAGCATTTCTTGCTGTGATAGTGGCACCTGATGTCACGACTTGCTGCATTGGTCCCGTGGATACCGGTTCATCAAATAATGGTAACGCTAAGTCCATAATACTATCGGCTCTGAGGCCTAGCTGCGCAGTTAATGGGTGAGCTTGAAGCGCGTTGTAAATTGGCAATCGAAGCGCTTCAAGTGCAACTTCATCACCGCCAAGTGCGGCGCTGAGATTACTAGCTGAGTCGCTTAAGACGCCTTGCAAAGAGCCTTGCTCGTCAAACTGTGCAAATGCGGCATTGAATAGAGAAAGCTTTTGCACACTTTCGGAAACATATGCCATCTCGCAACTTTGCTCACCAGAGTCAGAGGTTGTGCAAGTTTCCCCTAATTCAAAATTCGTTAATTGATCAGCGCTAACCACAGGTAACTCAAAAACATTGATGTTCCCGGTTTGCCAGCCAAGGGCCCGAAGCAATAACGCAGACATCTCCACTTTTGCCAATGCCATTAATTCGGGAGTAGAGACATTACGCCCCTCAGCAATTTGCTGCTCTACCAGCATGGTTGCTAGTGTCGTCAAGGCGTTGATTTGTAAGGTAGCATCAGCACTGCCATCGGCATTTGAACCAAACGGCACGGCGACATGACTTAAGGTAGCCAAAGTAACACCAGCAATATACTCGCCACTTACTAGTTCCCCAATTCCTACAGAACCACAGCGACTGGCGTCACAGCGCATCTGCGAGCCTTCGCTCGTTGTGGCGGTCACTTTAATGGTGGAATTAATGCCAAACCCGGCTTTACCCGTCAGTTCAATAAACAACTCCCCCGTTTGACTGGTTGCCGAGTTCTCATCCATCATCATGCTAGAGCCATTGAGCGCAGTCACCGAAATGCGGGCTTGGCTCAACGCGCCTTTTATCACTGAACCTGATACTTCTGCCGTCGTCACAGCGGGAGTTACTGGCACTTCTTCAACTTTTGGGTCATCGCTCCCGCCGCCACATGCAGCCAATATACTGCTAACGGCAATGAGCGGGATCGCATTTCTTATTTTATTTAACGTTTTCATATTTATCCCTTCTTACATATCAACCAACTCGTGTGACCAGGCTGATATAAACGCACCACAAGCAGGTGATAAGCCGTGATATTGTTTCTCGTTGTGCTGACACGACTTCACCCTGTTTGCATTACTTTATGGTTATCGCCAAAGTTAAAATCGATAGGTGATCCCAGCATAGTAGCGCTGGCCGGTATAGCTGCTGCTGCGCAATCTCGCTTTAGAATCTTCACCATAAAAGGTTCTCGGTTCTTCTTTGGTTAGGTTGATCACAGACGCGGTTAGGATCAGGTTTTCCATCAAGTTATAAGAAGCGTTCACATCAACTTGTTGGTATGGTTCCTGATATACAGTGAGCCCGTCTGCAAGCCCCAAAGCGGTTTCTCCTCGGCGGTTATATGATGCTCTGACACTAAAGGTGTCATTCTCGTAATAGGCGGAGAAGTTAAATTGATTATCGGCACTGCCGACAAGTGCAGACTCACCGACCTTTTCACCGTCTACGCTAATGTCTGCCTGATTGGTATCGTTTAGGGTGTAGTTAACGTTGAGACCAAAGCCATTGTCGAATGCATGTTGTGCAAACAGCTCTATTCCCCGAGAGGTTGCGTTTGTACCATTGGCGGTGGTGGTAAACGGCGTGACGGTAATATCACCCGGCGGTACAATTTCAACACCGGTAAAAGGGTTATCAAAGCCCTCAAACGGCCTTACTGAGGTAATAATCAAGGGCACGATAAAGTTATCTACGTCTTTGTTGAATACCGCAATGCCAACCGCAGATCCTTCGCCATAATAATACTCCGCAGATAAATCCATCTGTACCGATTCAAATGGTTTTAGCGCCTTGTTACCCCCTGAGCCGCGCCACCCTGGCTCCACAGGGTTGCCTCTAAACTCTAGTCTATCGTCTGCCCATTCTTGAGAGATAAAGGTCAGCTGCTCTGGCGCCCCCATGTCGTTGAACGGAGCTCGAGACATCGTTTTGGCGATAGCACCACGTATGACAAGATTGTCGCTGGCATCCCAGACAATATTGAAACTAGGTAAAAATTGCGAGTCGGTTACGGTACGCACGGTGGTGGTTTCAACGTCAATAAGGCGCTCATCACCTAAGATATCCTCTTCGGTGACATCATCAATGTCATCTAAAAAGTAGTTAATTTTATCCGATGACATAATTTGCGTTTCAGTCTCGACATAGCGTACTCCGATGTTTCCTCTAAAATCTCCAAAAGAAAAATCGGCCTGTAGATAGGCGGCCATGATCTCTTCTTCTATGTCGAACACAAAATCAGGCTCACGGCGCGTGTGCTTAACATATTCACTGGTCACGATTTCGCGGTATCGATCCCAATTGATCGTGGGCATCGCATTCACTTCAAAACCGCCTGGGATATTTTGTTCAGACGTTGCATTCAAAATATCCTCCAGTTTTGGCATACCCCCAATCCACTGATAAGACACTTCATCAATGGCACCTTGACTAAATGGATCTAGCTCGCCACTGGCAATTCTGTCAGCCCCATCTTGAGTAATGAAGAAGGTGTTGTTGGTTTCGCGGTGTAGTGTTGCTTTACGATATTTAGCACCGACGCGCAGCGTATCAACGATGCCGTACCCGACGCGATAATCAAGGTCTAACTGAGCATAGTCCTCTTCTAAGTCACTGACGACAAAGCTAGAACCAGTCGACCCCGGATCGGGATCGCCGGCAATACCAGCCTTAAGGTTAGACAGCAAAGCGGGATCGGCGTACAACGACACTCTGTCACCTAATCGCCATCCTGCAAATGAAGCGGCGTTTTCAACCAGTCCTGAGTCGCTGCGACTCGCAGGTTGGCCGCTTTTATACGCCGCGCTCCAAGATTCTGAAGGGCCACCGCTGGCCTCTGTGCGACCAAACTTACCGCGTAAATCATATAAATCACCAGCATATTCAAAAGCGAAGTCGTAGGTATCCGAGGTATCTTTTTCTACCGTATAACTCCCAATGATCCAAGGAAATTCAAGATTCCCTTCAGTGCCACCAGCGCCACTGGTGAAGTCCATGCCAGTCACAATCGTACCGGTTTCGTCTAGGGTAATACCGGTAAGATAATCTGGGTTGTACTTCCATTCTGGGATCCACATTTGTGACGTGGTGCGATTTTGCCCAAGCTCAAAATGAAAATGATTGAATGTTAAAGATAAATCATCTATTGGACGCCATTGAATGGTGGCTTGTAACCCCTGACGTTCACGTTTTTCTTTGGTTACCCCAACACCTGCAACTTGCGGTGCCCAAACACCGTCATAGACGTTGCCATAAGCATCTTCTAACGCTGCAAATCGACGTGTACTATCGGCAATCACATTGCCCGCCGTGTCCGCAGCTGGCAAGTCTGAACTCGTTGCCCAACGCCAACCGCCACCGCCCGACATATCACCGCCTAAAGAGCGGTTAGTGCGGTCTTGTTTGGTATAACCAACTAGTAAGCCAAAGGTTTCTTCTTCGTTCTTCCAAGAATAAACGCCGCTAAAATTAGGCTCGTACTCTTTAGTCACATCAGCGTAGGTATATTCAACATTCAACGCCCCAGAATTAGCCTCCATATCCAGTGGTTTACGGCTGTGTAGAATAACCGTGCCGCCGACCCCACCTTCATCTAAACGCGCCTCAGAAGACTTAAACACTTCAACCGATTGCACCATGGTAGAAGGCAACAAAGAGTAACTAAAAGAGCGCGACGGCGAGCCCGGAGAAGAAGCGATAAAATTGCCGTTTAACTGCGTAAAAGTAAGATCAGAGGAAAGACCACGAATACTGACGTTTTCCCCTTCCCCGCCACTACGAGAAATCACCACACCGGGTACGCGTTGCAGTGAATCTGCCACATTTTTATCGGGAAACTTACCGATGTCTTCTGCTGTAATGGCATCCACAATCGCGTTTGATAAACGCTTAATCGCCAAGTTTTCGGCCATAGATGCGCGGATCCCGCGCACCTCAATCGTTTCGATTTCCTGCGCTTCCTCTTTTTCGGTTTCTTCAGCCATTGCCCAGTTAGTAGCTGATAACATAGCGAGGACCAGTGCAGACTTGCTAAATTGCCGTGACCTTCCTGTCACATGGCGTCTGTTATTATTATTGGCCATTCCTATCTCCAAGTTTTTTATAATTTGTAAAGCCACGACGTCCCTTGCTGCTCCATGACGCATGACTTTGTGACGACCCTTTTTTGTTTCCCTATAGGGGTTAATGGTTTGTGAAACACTCGTTCAGAATAGGAGCGCTCTACAAAAAGTGATAATAGAATTTCGGTTTGCACTAAGACAAAATCGGCGTTTAGGTCAAAAAAAGATCCAATTTCAATTTCCTTGGTTTATAGTCTGATTAACATAAAAACTCATTATTAGTTTCTATATTAGGCAATTTAAAAACGTTCCAAACATGTGTAACCAAATGTTTTTATTGAACTAATTAAATATTCAAAACCAAGCATTTTAAACTTTAAAATTATTCAACTTCAAGAGTGAAATATGAATTTGGCAAACTATTCAGGTAAAAACTTGGAAATATGCCTCAGCAGCGATAATCCTCATTTGTTGCAGCGAAATGCACAAATTGCTTTTGCATCTGGGGCAACAAGGATAGAACTCTGTGGTGTACTGAGTTGCGGTGGCTTGACCCCAACCCCGACAGCGATTGCGGCAGTTGCCCAGTATTTACCAAGCTTTGGCGAATGTATTGTGATGTTACGCCAAGCACCGCATTTTTTTATTGATGACACCATGCTATATCAGTTACAAAAAGGGATAGATGGCATTGCTTGCGCGGGCGCAACCGGTATTGCGCTTGGTTTTATCGACGATAACCAAGAGATAGCGACTGACCATTGTCGAGTACTCATTGCCACGGCAAAATCCTTAGGCCTTTCTGTCACCTTTCATCGCGCCTTTGACGCCGCTGCAAACTGGCAGCAGGCAGCCGAGACGCTGCTAGAGTTAGGCGTTGAGCGGATCTTAAGCGCCGGCAATACATGGCAAAGTGGCAAAGGCGCGGTGTTTGGTACCAGTCAGCTCATTGCCTTACTGAAAAAACTCAATGCTGAAATCGAAGTTGTGATCGGTGGAGGGGTCAATACGAAAAACGCAGCGGATCTTTGGCTTTTAAGTGAATTTGGTCCACTCTCTCTACATACTCACTCTGGCGTGCACCATGGCGATGAAGTTTGCCCAAGGCTAGTTAATGCAATACTCACCGGATCAGAAAAGGCAATACAATGACAGCATCGAAGCTATTTTTAGGGATTGATGGTGGCGGGACGAAATGTAAAGTCCGCCTCGAGGATCAACATGGACAGCTCCTTGCCGAGGCCACCAGCGGCCCTGCAAACATAGCAACATCAATACATCAGGCCCAAGAGTCAGTGTTGAGCGCAACAATGACAGCGCTGACAAACGCAAAAATCCCTCACCACGACATTGCTAACATCAGTGCTTTTGCAGGACTTGCCGGCGCGAATGTCACGACGGCTTGTGAGGCGATGCAGCAATGGCGCTCCCCTTTTGCACGCTTTCAATTTTCAACCGATGCACACATAGCTTGCCTTGGTGCGCATCAACACGAAGATGGCGGTGTAATCATTCTTGGCACCGGATTTTGCGCGGGTCTGGTGACGCATGGACAATTTAGGGAGTTCGGTGGCCACGGATTATTACTCGGTGATGGTGCAAGTGGCAGTTGGATAGGTTTGAGTTTAGTGAAGCATGCCATCGAGGTGCTTGATACACTGTCCCCTAGCAGTCTGATGATTGAGTCGTTTTTGGCTGCTATGAATTGCCACAGTACCGAACAGCTAGTCAAACTCACGCTAAACGCCACTCCCCAGTATTTTGCCCAGTTTGCTCAACATGTTTTTGCCACGCCAAACGATCCCTATGCTGAGCAAATCTTAAGTAGCGCGGCACGGTTTATTGAGCGTTATGTCCGTCATTTGCAGAGCTTAGGGGCACAGAAAGTCGCGCTAGTTGGGGGCATTGCTATGCCTATACGCCCATGGTTAGCTGCCGAGTACGCAAATGCGCTGGTGACACCAGCATTACCACCAGAAGTCGCAGCGTTAACGCTCGCTCGACGTTAACTCTTTACGTAATTGCGACGGGATTTCACCAAATAAACGACGAAACTGCTTGCTAAAATAACTTGGCTCTGAAAAGCCACACTGATAAGCGACTTGTGATACCGGTAAGCGTGTTTCGACCAGTAATTTACGGGCATTTTCCAATCTCACTTCGTTGATAAATTGATTGGGAGTTTTGGCTAAATGCTTTTTAAATCTACGCTCCAGTGCGCTTACCGACAGGTGAGCAAGTTCCGCCAATTCTTCGATACAAATATGACGATGGTAATGTGCCCGAATAAATTCAACGGGCGCTTCAATGGCTCTTACGTGAGACAACGCCTTTGACGTTTTCGCTAGATGTCGTGTAACACCATAAGTGCCCATAATCGCATTCTCGCCATCAAGTAACACTTTTTTTGACGTGGAAAACCATGCCAACTCCCCATTTGCGGTTTGATTGAGTTCTAATCTATCCGTCACGATAAAGCCTTCCATCACTCGTTTATCATCGTTAACGTATTGGAATGCCAAGTGTTGCGGTGAAAAGTCAAAATCGGTTTTCAGTAAGATTTGATCTAGGGTTTTATAGCCCTGATGTTCAACAAAGTGTTGGTTCGCATGCACTATTCTACTTTTTGTATCTTTGACCCAAAAGAGGATGTCTGGGATCAGATCAAATGCTGCAATCAATTGATTTACGCCAGCTTTATTCAATATCGTTTGCTCTTCCATTGCCCTATTTACCGCCTTTTTATAATTATAATAATTTATTTTAAACGCCGATTTTGTTGCATTGTCAACCGAATTTTTATTATCACTTTGGCGCCTCTGTTACCTATTATCAATAACATCAGATTAACTTACCTCGATAACTCGACGGAGCTAAACGATGGATAATAACAAAATCCGCATGGCCATGATCGGTGGTGGAGAAGGCGCTTTCATAGGTGCAGTGCACCGCATAGCTGCGCGTTTAGATGGTCAAATTGAACTCGTTGCAGGCGCATTTAGCGCCGATCCAAACAAAAGCCTAGCAATGGGCCAGCAACTCGGGCTTAACCCAGCGCGTTGCTATGCCAGCTATCAAGTACTCTTACAACAAGAGGCGGAATTACCAGAGTCGGAGCGCATCCACTTTGTTGCCATCGTGACCCCAAACCATTTGCATTTTCCGATTGCCACAGCTGCTATCGAACACGGCTTTCACGTCTTGAGTGATAAGCCAGCAACGCTCAATTTATCTGAGGCCCTACGTCTACAAACACAGCTTCAAGATAGCAATTGCTTGTACGGATTAACACACACCTATACCGGCTACCCGATGGTGAAAGAGGCGCGCCACCGCATCGCAAACGGCGAACTTGGCAAAATACGCAAAGTCGTCATTGAATACAGTCAAGGATGGCTTGCAAGTGCTGATGATGAAAACAGCAAGCAAGCAAGCTGGCGACTAGATGCAAGCAAGTCTGGCGTGAGTTGTTGTATGGGCGATATCGGTGTACATGCAGCAAACCTTGCCGAATATGTGAGTGGCTTGGAGATAAAGGCGCTTTGCGCGGATTTAAATATGGTCGTGCCCGGCCGACAACTCGACGATGACGGTACCGTGTTACTGCGCTTTGGCAACGGTGCAAAGGGCGTGTTGATGGCAAGCCAAATAGCACTTGGCGAAGAAAATAATCTCACCTTAAAAATCTATGGTGACAAAGCCAGTATCGAATGGTCGCAAATGGAGCCTAATAGTTTGTGGTTACGTGCAGCAAACGCCCCAGCTCAGTTGATCCGCACAGGAGTGGGCTCACTTAGCCAAGCAGCCATTAGCGCAACTCGTGTGCCAGCGGGTCACCCTGAGGGGTATCTGGAAGCATTTGCAAATATCTACCTTAACTTCGCCAACCTTATTCGTGCACACCAGCAACAACCTAATGTGCAACACGAAGAATTTGACGTGCCAAGTATTAACGCTGCAGTCCGTGGCATGGCATTTATTGAAAACGCGGTAACAGCTAGTGCAAAAGACACTAAGTGGCACCCCTTTACTATTGGATAAAATAAGAATGAAGCAAATTAAAGGACCCGCTATTTTTCTCGCGCAGTTTGTCTCGGACGAGGCGCCATTTAACAATTTTAATAGTATTTGCCAGTGGGCAAGTAGCCTAGGTTATAAAGGCATTCAGCTACCAAGTTGGGAACAACGACTGTTTGATCTGCAAAAAGCCGCTGAAAGCCAAGATTATTGCGACGAGATCTCTGGTATTGCTGCAGAGCATGGCCTTACTATTTCAGAGCTATCAACCCATTTGCAGGGTCAATTAGTGGCGGTGCACCCAGCTTATGATCAAATGTTCGACGGCTTTGCACCAGCAAAAGTGCATGGCTCTCCTCAGGCTCGTATGGAGTGGGCAACAGAGCAACTAATGCTAGCTGCCAGTGCCAGTGCTAGGCTCGGGCTGACCAGTCACGCAAGCTTTTCTGGTGCCTTGCTCTGGCATACCTTTTACCCCTGGCCACAACGTCCAAATGGCTTGGTGGAACAAGGGTTTGAGGAGCTCGCAAAACGCTGGTTGCCTATTTTGAACCGCTTTGACGAGGTTGGCGTGGATGTGTGCTATGAGCTTCATCCAGGTGAAGATCTACACGATGGCGTGACTTTTGAACGCTTTTTAGCGGCGACGAATAATCACCCGCGTGCCAATATTCTTTACGATCCAAGTCACTTTGTCTTACAGCAATTGGACTACTTAGCGTTTATCGACATCTACCATGAACGTATCAAAGCGTTTCATGTAAAAGATGCCGAATTTATCCCCAATGGCCGCTGCGGTGTTTACGGCGGATACCAAGGATGGCAACAACGGCCAGGACGGTTCCGTTCATTAGGTGATGGACAGGTCGACTTTAAGAAGATATTTAGTAAGTTAACACAGTACGGTTTTGATGGTTGGGCTGTATTGGAATGGGAATGCTGTATTAAGCACCCTGAAGATGGGGCCAAAGAAGGTGCTGAATTTATCAAACAGCACTTGATCAGACCAACCGAAAAAGCCTTCGATGATTTTGCAGGAAGTGGTACTGATACTGAACGCAATAATCAAATCCTCGGCATAAAATAAACAGGACTACGACCATGAATAATAATAATCATAATCGGACCGTGTTTCAGCTCTGTTGCCTTGCACTGGTCGTCACATCGATGACATTTGCTATTCGCGCAGGTATTTTGGGGCAATTAGGTGAGCAGTTTGAACTCTCAGATACAGAGCTTGGTTGGGTTAACGCCATGGCATTTTTGGGCTTTCCCGTTGCAACCATGCTAGGTGGTGCAATTTACAATGCCATTGGCGCCAAAAAATTAGTTGCCCTCGCCTTTATTTGCCACTTTGCAGGATTGGTTTTAACCATTACCGCTGATGGTTTTTGGTTACTACTGATCTCGACGTTTTTAATCGGCTTTGCAAATGGCTCTGTGGAAGCTGGCTGTAATCCACTGATTGCCGAAATGTATCCGAAAAACACCACGACTATGCTCAACCGATTCCATGTCTGGTTTCCAGGCGGCATTGTGATTGGTGCTCTGGCATCAAATGCCATGACTGCATCGGGCTTTAATTGGCAATGGCAAGTTGCTTTGATCTTAATTCCAACGCTGATTTATGGAGCGATGATGGTCAAGTCACAGTTTCCTGAATTTGACCGCACAGATCATTCCACCACCAGCAATCTCAAGCACCTGTTTTCTCCGCTCTACCTATTTTTAATTTGCTGTATGACCTTAACAGCAACAACCGAACTTGGTACACAACAGTGGATTGAACGCATACTGGGTGCGTCAGGCGCCTCACCTATGATGATCCTTGCGCTGATCACAGGCTTAATGGCATTAGGTCGCTTCTTTGCCGGTCCAATAGTCCACCGCTTTAACCCAACAGGCGTGTTACTAGGCTCTGCAGTACTAGCAACCGCGGGTATTTTCATGATGAGCCAAGCACAAGGATCAGCAATCTACTTGGCTGCAATATTATTTGCCTTGGGCGTCACTTATTTTTGGCCAACCATGCTGGGCTGCGTTGCTGAATACACCCCAAAAACAGGCGCACTTGGTATGTCTCTAATGGGCGGTGCGGGGATGTTTGCTGTCAGCATGTGGAATCCAGTAATTGGTAGTTGGATTGATTCGGCGCGACTCGAAGCCCAAGCGGCGAACTTAACTGCGCAGCAATCAGAACTAGTTGCAGGTCAAACGGTGCTTGAAAATATCCTGTTATTCCCAGCTATTCTCATTGCCGCTTTTATCGGCCTTTACCTTTATATCAATAAAAATAAACGCGTTGAGAAATACGCGTAATACCAATTCGCTTAATTAAGTGATCTATTTTGAGGCGAGAAAATCTTGTCGATAACAAGGCGAAAATATTGCTATTTAGTTGTTCTAAATGAGAAATTTTTAACGCAGTTAGCGTCAGATTTGCTCCTTCAAATTGAGCAAGTATTAAGACTAATTGGTATATGTAGCAACAAGTAAAAAGTGAACAGACGAGGTTCCAATATGCTCAACTCTATAAAAATACTAACGCTGGCATTGGCGGTTAGTTGTACAGCTTGCGCTAGTACAACTGACAACCTATTGAGTCCGCAAGAACAACAAGCTGGATGGCAACTGCTATTCGATGGCAAAGATATGTCGCAATGGCGCAACTTTAAAAGTGACGGTCTAAATAGCCAGTGGCAAGTTGAGGACGGCGCAATGACTCTTACCCAAGGTGGTGGCGGCGATATTCTGACCAAAAAACAATATCAGAATTTTGAGCTCCAGCTCGATTGGAAGATTTCCAAAAAAGGCAACAGTGGGATTTTTGTATTGGCGGATGAAAAAGGTGGAGCTATATACTCCCACGCCCCAGAAATCCAAATTCTAGATAACAAAGAACACCCAGACAATAAAATAGACTCTCACCTTGCAGGTTCTATTTATGACCTGTTCGCAGCGCCAAGTACGGCACATAAACCTGCCGAAGCTTGGAACCAAGTTCGCATTAAGCTACAAGATAGCCACCTACAAGTTTGGCAAAATGGTGTAAGCACGACGAGTATCGTGATTGGCAGCACCACTTGGAATGCTTTGGTTAAGAACAGTAAATTTGCGACATGGCAAGGGTTTGCTGAAGGTAAAAAAGGCCACATCGGCCTGCAAGATCACGGCGACAAAGTCTGGTTCAAAAACATTAAGATCAAGGAGCTATAACCATGGCAACATTTGATCATAAAGTATTGGTCGTTGGCTCAGGTGCCGGTGGCGCAATGGCCGCTTATACACTCACCAAGCTTGGTCACAAAGTTTTATTGCTAGAAGCTGGCAGAAATTACGACCCAAAAACAGAAAGCCCGATGTTCCGCCGCAATAGCGAAGCCCCACTCATGGGCGCTGGTAATAAGGATAAGAACTTTGGTTTTTACGACGCGACGATTGATGGCGGTTGGCAAGTGCCAGATGAACCATACACACGCGCAGAAAACACCGATTTTTATTGGTGGCGTGCACGTATGCTCGGTGGCCGCACCAATCACTGGGGTCGCTACTCGCTACGTTTTAGTGAGCACGACTTTAAGGGCAAAAGCCGCGATGGACATGGCGCTGATTGGCCGTTTGAATATCAAGACATTGCGCCTTGGTATGACAAAACAGAAGAAATAGTCGGGATCTGCGGTACCAATACCGGCTTGGATGACATGCCCCCTTCTGCGCCTGGCGTGTTACAGCCACCACCAACACCAAGAGTACCCGAATTATTGGTTGCAGCTGCCGCGAAAAAAATGGGGATCCCAGCGGTTCCTATGCACAGAGCTGTGCTGACTCGTAATAAAGACGACCGCTTAGCATGTTTTTACGCCACACCTTGTGGCCACGGTTGCTCAATTGGTGCAGCATTCCAAACTACAACCTCGCTTATTCCGATGGCCAAAGCGACAGGAAACCTTGAAGTGATCACCGATGCCATGGTGAAGTCGGTGGCGGTGAATGAAGATGGCAAAGTAACGGGTGTGACTTACGTCGATAAAAAGTCTGCACAAGAACATGCAGTCAATGCTGATGTGGTGATTTTGGCGGCCAGCGCCTGTGAATCTGCACGTATTTTGCTTAATTCTAAACATGCAAAACATCCCAAGGGACTTGCAAACTCAAGTGGTCAGGTAGGTCGCAATCTAATGGACTCTACAGGTGCTTGGCTTGGTGCACAAATCCCTGCGTTAAAAGGCCGCCCGCGTTATAACGAAGACGGCCATACCGGTAACCACCTTTTTATTCCTTGGTGGGGACACAAAGCCCATGAGAAAGGTGAGCTTAATTTCCCGCGCGGCTATCACTTTGAAATTAGCAGCGGCTTTAATCAACCGGGCTCTGGCGTGTCTGGCAATAAACAAGGTTATGGCCCCAAGTTAAAGCAACAAGTGCGTGATGCCTATGGTTCCTATGTTGGATTTGCACTGCGTGGAGAAATGCTACCGAACAAAGATTCTTACATGGAAATTGACGAAAACGTCAAAGATAAATGGGGGATCCCGGTTGCTAAATTCCATTTCAAATGGTCTGACAGAGAGCTTAAGCAAATCGAGCATGGTCTCAAAACCGCGAAACAGATCCTTGAGAACATGGGTGCCAAAGTCGGCGAGCTACCGCCTGCGGAAAAAGCCATTTCAAAAGGCGGTGAGATCATTCATGAAGTCGGCACGACGAGAATGGGCAGCTCACCAAAAGAATCGGTAACGAATCAGTGGGGCCAAACATGGGACTGTGACAATCTATTTGTGATGGATGCCGGTGTCTTTGCGTCTAACCCCCATAAAAATTGCACCTTAACCATTATGACCTTAGCGATGCGAAACTCAACTTGGTTGGCAGCACAAATTGATAAAGGAGCACTGTGATGAATACACCTGATCGCGTTGATTCTTATAAATATATTTCAGGCATGACACGTCGCGAGTCATTAAAATGGTTAGGCTTGCTTGCTGCGGGATCTGCGGTAACACTCACCGCTGGTTGCAGTAAGGCCATTGAAGGTGAAACGGCTACTGCCGGGCACTGGCCAGATATTGAAATACAGCCAGTTAGCGCTCAAGGGTATGGAACCGATCCAAACATGATCATGCCGCCAGAGTCACCTTGGCCGCTCACCCTCACCGAAGCGCAGCTCACGTTAGTTGCAGTACTAGCTGATTTTATTGTGCCAAAGGAAGGAAATCATCCATCAGCTTCTGAAGTACAAGTACCGAGTGTGATCGATGAATGGGTGAGCGCACCGTATCACGGACAACAAAAAGACAGAGTGACAATACTCCATGCGCTTGCTTGGATTGACGATGAGTCGACTTTGCGCTTTAAAAAGCCATTTTTACAACTTAGCGCCACGCAGCAAAGTAAGATTATGGATGATATTGCTTATTTTAATGCGCAAACACCAGAGCAATTTCAGCGTATAGGTAAAGCATTCTTGCGCTTTAAAGATCTCGTTCTCGGCGCCTACTTCTGTACACCTGAGGGCTGTCAAGACATAGGTTATCTGGGCAATGTACCAATTGCAGGTGATTATCCTGGGCCTACTGCTGAAGCCAAGGCGCATCTAGATGGCGTACTCGCAGAGCTTGGGCTAAGCCAGTATGCGTACCGCGACTAACCCTTGAGTCATTTTGTTATGACTAACCGAAGCAGAGTCTAGCTCTGCTTTTTCTTTAGGAGTAGATCATGTTTGTTGAAAACACCAACCGATTAAAGCAAGTAATGCTGTTCATTGCTTTAATTTTTATCTCGCCACTGAATGCACAGCCTTCCCTTCAATCTTTGCCCGTTAGCGTTCAACTGTGGTCGGTAAAAGAGGAATTAACAAGAGACTTCGACGGCACCTTGCAAGCACTCGCCAACATGGGCTTTGAAGGCGTTGAATTTGCGGGAAACTTTGGCAACTATGCCGATAACCCAAGTAAATTAAAACAAAGGTTAGCCGAACTCGGATTAGTTACGAGCAGCGCCCACATCGGCTTTGATGCATTAACTGAAGAAAAACTAGCAAGCACCCTACTCTTTTACAAAACCTTAGGCGTATCCACGCTCTTTATTCCTTGGGATGAAAGAGCATGGGATAAAAACCAAGTGCAAGCATTTGTAAAACAGCTTAACCAAGTGCATCAAATTGCCAAACGTTATGATATGAGGATCGGATTTCATAATCACGAGAAGGAATTTAACCCATACGCTAATAGCACGTTTTGGGATTATATCGCCACTAACACCCCAAGCGACTTTCCGCTGCAGCTCGATGTCGGCTGGGTGAATTATGCAGGTAAATCACCTAGCGATTATGTTAAGCGATATACAGGAAGAACCGTATCGACACATATCAAAATACGTACTCACCAAGGAGATGACAAAAGCCCAATCATTGGCGAAAACCACTACCCTTGGAAAGCGCTCATCCAGACCATGCAGCAACACGGCGGCACACAGTGGCTGGTAATCGAACAAGAAGAATACCCAAGCGGCCTAACCCCCCTAGAAAGCGTCGCCCGCTCAAAAGCGAATTTAGATAAGATACTGAGTGAGTAACAAGCGGGAATATGTTTATCTGAAATAGTTAATTATCACTGTCAGGTTTGAGCTTTAGGGTTAATCAAACCTGATTGTTGTTGCGGTGCTAAGAGTCGGGGCGGTAACGCCGTGCTAATTTGCCAAAACGGACGCTTTTGTTTTGTGGTAGCGTAGCGTTAAACCGCAAAACAAGCGTCGCAGAGGAGATCAAATTGAGCACTTTGTTAGGCGCGGTGCGGATTATACTTTTCGTTAACTTCATTTGCTCCCTCATCATGAAATAGGTCAGTTGTATTTATGATAGAGTACGGGTCAAATTCATTGATGAACTTCTCTGCGTTTTTTGAGATTGGATTACCTGGGGAGAAATACAGATCCTTCTCTCCTTTACCATCGGTAATAAACCCCAAGTCTGTACGGGTGACTATTTGATCCACCAGATACCCTGCAATCTCTTTTTCCTGCGTTATTTCCAGCCAAACCCGATCCAGAGGTTGAACTATGCGAACTGAGACAACATCTGTTTTCATCCAATGAGAATATTTTGACATTAAGTCTTTGGTAATATCTATTGCTGCAAAGGTATCCTCTTCGAATGAGCTATTGCCCATTCTTTGTAGGAGACTAATTGCTTTATCCAAAGGGTACCTAAAAAACTCTCGATTACTGTTTATGCGAAAATCTGAAAGTCGATCGTGGATTTCACTCTCAGTTCGAACATGGTTATCACAAAATAACTCAAATGCGACTTGATAAGGGGTTGGAACTCCCGTTTTATACAACTCTCTAGCCCTTGAACGACTATCTCTTCGTGTCTTCCCTATTTTTATCAATCCAGGCATGGACTCATTAATTAATATGTATACGTATCCTGGGTTCAATAGCTTCTCCATTTTCGCCTAGCGCTTTAGTATTTATGCGTACGCAGTACGCATAGTCGCTTGTTGAACTGGGCCGCGATATTTAAACCTGAAGATTTAAACCAGACACCTACCACTAATTTGCAACAAGGTTGATTTCTACCAACTTTCATCATACCTACCTTTTAGCCACTAACGCACGCCTAACAGGCGTTTGTTATATTTACAACCACTCACTAGCGACAACCGCACTTAATGGCTTATATGCCCGTTGTACATTTAACACATTCGCATTACTGTCAAAACGATAGAGATGCCTGAATAAACCTTCTAGTTCCTCAATTTCAATGTTTGTAATATTGTCCCATACTTCAAATGCTGAGAAGTGAGACCATAAACCATCTTTACTTTTTAAATGTGATTTTAATCTATTTTTTATGCTGCTTCTGGCCATCCCGACATAAACAACATCATAATGATGGGCGGGATCATTTCTGAAGCCCCTCCGTTTGTAAAGAACGTAGATACCACGAGTTCCTTTTCCCACGTCAATTATGTTCTCAAGAGGTAGATACTCCATCGCATTCTTAATCAAGCGCATTTGACTTTTCACTGTAAGCTATCCTTGTAAACATACGCCCGGTTATGGGGCGGATAATGCTTGGCTAAAATAAGTGAGGAACGAGCGCCAGCCAAGCTTTGGGCATCCCATCCATTGACTAGATTTAAACCATAGTTTAAGCCAGACACCCATCACTAATTTGCACCCTCCAAAGATGCCGCCTAAGCTTTAGTTCTGCACTCGAAGGATTGAGGAAACTAAACTACGGCAACTGCCCGTAAAAGACAAATCAGTTTAACCGACACCAAATACTACCACTGTATCTCCCGCTGTGTAAGGCGTGCGTTTCTGTGCGGTGAAGATAAATCTACCGGAAAATCATACGAACACCACCGGGATTGGGTTGAAGAAAAGCACCTGATGTTGGGCTCCGTGTTTTGTATTGATGTCTGTGCTTATGCCGTGATGAGTAATCACACCCACATTGTTTTATATGTTGATGATAAAAAGGCTAACCGCCTGTCGGATGAAGCGATTGTGATACGGTGGCACAAGTTGTTTAAAGGTAATTGGATAACCCGTAAGCTTACTGAAGGTGAGCCACACTGCGAGTCGGAGCAATTGATACTCAGTGAGCATGTCGCCAAGTACAGTACGAAATCGCTGACACCCACCTTAAACTTGGAGCTGCATTATCAGCATTGATGCAGATAGTCACGGGTGTTGTTTGCGCCATAAATGGCGACCTACGTAAAATCGTGGCGTAAAGTCACTCCCACAACACTATTCGCACTGTGATGTAGGAGGCATAACTTGACGCTAAATACTTTCCTCATAATCTAACACTTTAGCGTCATTGGCTTTGTTAAGCAGGCCTCGGCTTTGTGATAGGAAGTGTTTCGCGCTTTCTGAGAAATACTGTTTGGCTTGTGAAAAAGATTGCATTAGGCCTTCTTTATCGCCTTGTTGTAGCTTGGTCAATGTCTGCTCAAAGGTATCTTGATAGCTTGCCAATAACCCTTCGACATCATTAAATTGCGCGAGCATAATATCTGAATAAAGTTCAGGGGATTGTGCAAACAGCCGTCCCACCATCATCAGCTCTAATTGGTAGATAGGCGATGAACAGCTTCTTAGCTCTTTTAATGAATGGCACTGCTTAGATAAAAACTGACCATACACAAACGTGGTTAAGTGGCGCATCACTTGGATGATCTGCATGGATTGGTCGTGTTTTTTAGCGTCCATCGGTACCAACTGGCTGCCCCAGATCTTTAGTTGCTTGATTAATCCTTCGCATTGCTTTGGCATACGTCCTTCGCACACCACGACAGTTTGCTTAACCCAATGAGATATATCTGGACCAAACATAGGATGTAAGCCGACCACAGGGCCGTTGTGCTTGTTCATTAGTACTTTGAGCGGGGCTTGCTTCACAGAGGTAATATCTGCAAGAATACAATCATCAGGTAGCGCTGGTAACTCGTTAACGACTTGCTCTAGCGCGTTAATTGGTACGCTCACCAGCACCAATTTTGCATCACTCAGTAGCTCAGTAGCCTGTGATTGATTGTCTTTGTCTAAGATGCGTACTTCGTAGCCTGAGCGCTTAAACTGTTTCGCAAACAGTTTACCCATGGCGCCTTGACCACCGACAATAACAACCGGAGACATTTTTGGTTCGGCACAGGCGAGTTCACTTTGCTGGTTTTCGTAGGCTTCTCGCATCATACGACGCAGAATATCTTCGACTAAATCAGGGTTTACCCCTTTGGCATCAGCTTCTGCGCGCCGCGCTTTGATCAGCTCAGCTTCACGCTTCGGCACATGTAGCGGTGCGCCCTTTTGCTGTTTTATTTTTCCAACCTGCTCGGTCAATGCTTTGCGCTTTGCAAGTAGCGCGACAAGCTCGCTATCGCAATCATCTATTGCAACGCGTATTGCTTCTAAATCGTTAGCCCCATTCATGATGTAAACTTATATATACAGTAGTAAATTAAATAGTACACCGAGTCTAACAAGAAGTGCGCCGCTTTAAAAGTAAGCAACCATGAAAATATCGTGACAAGACGCCTGATATGTCAGTGAGTATTCACAGAATGGAAATAATGAGAGGGATAAAACCAAAACAGGCCGCATAAAGCGGCCTGTTTTATCTGCATTTGATAAATGCGACGTATTAGTTAAGTTTCTCTTTAATACGTGCTGATTTACCAGAGCGCTCACGTAGGTAGTAAAGCTTAGCACGACGAACCGCACCACGACGCTTAACTGTTACGCTGCTGATAAGAGGGCTGTGCGTTTGGAATACACGCTCAACACCTTCACCGCTTGAAATCTTACGAACAGTGAAAGATGAGTGTAGACCACGGTTACGCTTAGCGATTACAACACCTTCAAAGGCCTGTAGACGCTCTTTTTCACCTTCTTTTACACGAACCTGAACTAGTACTGTATCACCAGCACCAAATGCAGGTATGTCTTGCTTAAGCTGTTCAGCTTCAAGCTCTTTAATAATATTTTGGTTTACTTTTGCCATTTTATTTCTCACATTCCTAGGTGTAACTGTCTTCTAGCCACAAGCTTGGCCATTCTCTTGCTGAAATTCAGCAAGTAATGCCGCCTGCTCCTCAGTCAGAGCTAGGTTACGCAACAAGTCAGGACGACGTTGCCAAGTTCTACCCAAAGACTGCTTTAAGCGCCATTTGGCTATTTCTTGGTGGTTTCCGCTGAGTAATACAGCAGGCACCTGTTTATCATCCAATGTTTCCGGCCGGGTATAGTGAGGACAATCCAACAAGCCATCCGAAAATGAATCTTGCTCTGCTGATTGGTTATGACCTAACACACCTGGCACTAATCGAGCTACTACATCGATTAATGTCATGGCAGGTAACTCACCACCACTCAGTATAAAATCGCCGATGGACCACTCTTCGTCTATATAAGACTCGATGATCCGCTCATCAATACCTTCATAACGACCAGCTACTAAAATCAACTTTTCAGAGTGCGCCAATTCAGTCGCACCTTGTTGATCTAGCTTTCGCCCTTGAGGGGACATATAAATTACTTTAGCGCCTTCTCCTGCTGCCGCTTTGGCATCAAGAATAGCTTTTTTGAGAGGCTCAACCATCATTAACATTCCCGGGCCACCACCATAAGGGCGGTCATCCACGGTTCTATGTTTATCAGTGGCGTAGTCTCTCGGGTTCCAACAATTAAACTCAATCAAGCCGTTTTTCACAGCTCGACCCGTTACGCCTTGCTGAGTTATCGCATCAAACATGTCAGGAAAAAGTGAAACCACTCCAACCCATAGCTTTTGCTGATCGCTCATTAAAACGCTGGATCCCAATCTACCGTAATTTTTCTCTCGTCATGATTAATATCCGAAATAACAGAGTCTGTTAAGAATGGAATTAATCTTTCCGATTGGCCAAATGCATCTTTTTTGTTTGCTTTCACAACCAAAACGTCATTTGAACCAGTCTCCATCAAGTCATCAACTATGCCTAAGTCGTAGCCTTTATCGGTTACTACTGACATGCCGATGAGATCTCGCCAATAAAACTCCCCTTCAGGTAATTCAGGAAGCTGCTCAGCATAAACAGCGATTTCAGCATTGGTATAAGCCACTGCTTCGTCTCTGTCGTTTACCTGTGCAAATTTAGCGATATATCCCTTGTTGTGACGACGCCAGTCGCTCACTTCAAGGTTTTGCCATTTACCTTGTTGCCCTATCAACCATGGGCTGAAATCGAAGATCCCTTGGGGATCGTCAGTAAATGAATGCACCTTAAGCCAACCCTTGATGCCATAAGGAGCACCAAGCTTACCAACAACGATTGTCGAGGTTTTACTTTGACTCATGGTTACACTTACGCCTATTAAGCCGCTTTACGAGCGTCTTTAACCAGCTTCGCAACACGATCTGAAAGAGCTGCACCTTGACCTACCCAGTGATCAACACGAGATAAATCTAAACGTACTTTTTCTTCCTGACCTGCAGCGATAGGGTTAAAGAAACCTACCTTCTCGATGAAACGACCGTCACGCGAGAAACGGCTATCCGCAACCACGATTTGATAGAATGGACGCTTTTTAGCGCCGCCACGTTGCAAACGAATAGTTACCATACCGTCCTCTACATAGATTGACTGTTTTCATTAATAAGTTTGTACTTCCCATTACGGGAAGCTCGGGCATTTTACGCATTTTTCAGCGCAATGCAAGTTTGAATTAGATAAATGCCCAACAGCGACGCAATTGTCGCCCTTGAGCACCTTGATAATAGACTAAAATGTGGCGTAGAAACGAATTCAGTTATTCCATTGGTTGCTGTAGCTTATCCATTTCTGCGATCAAAGTTTTTATCGCCTTCTGCTGCCCTTCAGCCGTGCTAACATCTCCTAATAAAGGTAATGTAGACGACGTTGCTTCAACCTCAAGCTTACCGTGAACTCGTTCCCCCATACTCTCTATCGTTTGCTTGAGCTGCTCTCCAATTGCGGGTTCACTGAGCAGATGCTGTAGCCCTTCTTGCTGCGCAGGTATGGGGATTTGGAAGTACTCTAGATAGCTGTTTACATGTTGATACGCAGCTTGCTGTAAGAAGTTCACAAAGTCAGAATTATCTGAACCAATGATACTGGTATTGAGCTGTCCTGCAAATGGAGGGTCACTTGGTGCTAGTTGCGTGTAGTTTGTACGATTGGCAAGTTCTTTTGCAAAATCAATTAAACCATCAACAATCCGGCTTGAAATTTCACTTCCATAAATTGTCTTAATCTCCTCCAAGCTACTTTCCTCCCACGCATGAGGAACGATATCTAAACTATTTGCAAAGCGCACGCTCACCGCTTTATCGTCTGATAGGCTGCCATTTGGAAGCTGCTGATTAGAATGAGCGGCAAATACATCGTTGCCCGCTGTTGGGCCGGCCGTACCCATGGTTTTGACAGTGGCGTTACACGCCGGATCCCACAGTAGAGCTTTACCTTGCAGATCTCGCAGCATCAAGGCGACAGTGGGAGCAAGCGCACCACCTTTGCTATGACCTGCGACCGTAATGCCACAAGGCGACTTAGCCGTATCGCGTAAAAAGTGCATCAAAGGGATACCGCTTCCTGGGACATTCCCCTGCGGGATCATAACATTCAGCATCGCTAAACCTAATGCCGTAGCCGCTGAAATTTCGGCCCCTTTAACATTGGGAGCAAAAATCCAAGGGGTTGTGATGGCAACATTAAAGTCTTGGAAAATCCAATCAAATAATGATTTTCCATTAGTACCTGCTATTGCTACTATGTATTGGTCAGTTCCACTCACCCGTGCAACATACATCGTGTTAAATGCTTCACCATTGGGCATCATTTGAGCATGAGGTCCCCATACGATGTCGACATTAATAAATGGTATTTCTTTTAATGAGTTGGAGATGGTGTTGTACAGAGACTCGTCGCTGGCGCCTGGGTTTTTAGAACCAGCATTTGCGAATATCTCCACGGCAAAAACGAGTTTTTCAATATCTGTTGGTTGATTTGACATGACTTGCTCCTTGTAGTGATAGACCACAAGCGCACACATAAAACGATAGACTTTTAGAATACTCACTATCGACAATCGCTGTTGTCGTAATACGCAGTGTAAGTCAACACTACCTGCCGCCGCTGTCGGTCTGCTTCATAAATGTAGAAAGAAACTCATGGGTGGCACTACTCTACCACTGAACGCCACTCATTATAGCTCGATGGTTAACTGAGCTAAAACGACAGATTGAGGCTAGTCCAACGACTGATGAGTGTCAAAAATATTTGGTACTTAGATTAAGTATATTAGAAAAACAAAAAGGAGGGAGTTAAACGACCTCACAGAGACTACAGCATAGTTTTTACATCAACCATAGTCGAGAGCAAGTTGAAAAGGCCAATGACAAAATCACTGGCCTCTAAAAACCGTCAACTAATTTTAGGACGGGACATTTTTGTTTGATTTAGAACTTAGGCCCACCGCCACCGAACATGCCCGGCGGCATCATGCCTTTCATGTTCTTCATCATTTTCATCATGCCGCCTTTGCCTTTCATCTTCTTCATCATCTTCTGCATTTGGGTAAATTGCTTCAGCAACTTATTAATGTCTTGTACTTGCGTACCAGAACCCGCAGCGATACGCTTTTTACGCGAGCCTTTGATGATTTCAGGACGTGCACGCTCTTTTGGCGTCATTGAGCTTATGATAGCTTCCATTTGGTTAAAGGTCTTATCATTTACTTGACCTTTTACCGCATCCGGCAAGTTCGACATACCAGGCAGCTTTTCCATCATCGACATCATACCGCCCATGTTTTTCATCTGGCGCAGCTGCTCAGCAAAATCTTCCAGTGTAAAACCATCGCCTTTAAAGACTTTCTCAGCCACTTTTTGGGCTTTGTCTTTATCGACTTTCATTTCGACTTCTTCAATAAGCGACAGTACGTCGCCCATACCTAGAATTCGAGATGCAACACGGTCAGGGTGGAATGGCTCTAAGGCATCGGTTCTTTCACCCACACCGATAAACTTAATGGGTTTACCGGTAATATGACGAATAGACAGAGCCGCACCGCCGCGCGCATCACCATCCGTCTTAGTTAAGATAACACCGCTAAGTGGCAGCGCTTCATCAAACGCTTTTGCTGTATTTGCAGCATCCTGACCTGTCATTGAGTCAACGACAAATAAGGTTTCAATCGGATCAATCGCCGCGTGTAAATCTTTGATTTCGTCCATCATGTCTGCATCTACGTGCAAACGACCTGCGGTATCCACAAGTACCACATCAATGAACTTTTTCTTCGCGTGAGAAATAGCACCCGTTGCGATATCTACCGGTTTTTGTGAAATATCACTGGGGAAGAACTCGACGTCAACCTCTGCTGCTAACGTTTCAAGCTGTTTGATAGCCGCTGGACGATAAACGTCAGCACTCACCACCAACACAGATTTCTTTTTGCGCTCTTTAAGGAATTTAGCCAGCTTACCAACACTGGTGGTTTTACCCGCACCTTGAAGACCGGCCATCATCACGACAGCTGGCGGCTGCGCGTTTAGGTTTAGCTCTTCGTTGGCCTCACCCATCGACTTTTCAAGTTCTTCACGAACAATCTTGATGAAAACCTGGCCTGGGCTCAGACTCTTTGTGACTTCTACACCAACCGCGCGTTCTTTTACTTGTTTTACAAAGTCGCGCACAACTGGCAAGGCAACGTCAGCCTCAAGCAATGCCATGCGTACTTCACGGAGTGTTTCTTTAATATTGTCTTCAGTTAGTCGGCCACGGCCACTGATGTTTTTAAGCGTTTTTCCTAAACGCTCTTGGAGGTTTTCAAACATGTATCGGTTCCAAAATCTCGAAATTGTCGGGCATTATACTGATATGCGAGCCACTAATACAGTATTCAAGCCGATTGTTCTGCTTTTTACGCTTTCGCTGAACGAAAATAAGAATAAGTTAACGGATTGAGATAAAACCCTATGCAAGTGGATAGGCTTTAAATACAATAGCTAAAAAAGGAAAGCAAAAATTAGGCACTTATTTTTATGTTGATTATTAGCTTGTCATTAATCGCCTGTCTCTTTTACATCATGGCCACCAGCCATGTTTTATCGCGCTTATTTGACAAACAAGGTCCAGATCAAAAGAAA
Organism: Pseudoalteromonas sp. DY56-GL79; assembly: GCF_041414765.1. Taxonomy (NCBI): domain Bacteria; kingdom Pseudomonadati; phylum Pseudomonadota; class Gammaproteobacteria; order Alteromonadales; family Pseudoalteromonadaceae; genus Pseudoalteromonas; species Pseudoalteromonas sp. DY56-GL79. The sequence goes on from NZ_JANHZS010000027.1 coordinate 48,126, forward strand.
ACCTTAATATTAAGCACCGTCGCCATTTTGACTCATATGCTAGTGTTGGTGAATTCAGTGTTTACGCATCAAGGACAAGATCTCAGTACCGTCAACGTTGCCTTGTTAACCTGTTGGGTTATCGTTGTTTCTGTAACGACCGTATCTTTACGCTTCCCTGCAACATTATTGCTGCCCGTGGTGTATGGTTTCGCCGCTATTTTGTTATTAGCAAGCCTATTCATTCCACACCATATTATTATGCATACAATAAACATAGATGTTGGTCTCGTTTTACATATTTCACTTTCTTTGTTGGCTTACTGTGTACTTATCATCGCCACACTCTACGCCATTCAATTTATGTTTATTGATAAACGCTTAAAACAACGGGATTTGGCGATTATGACCAGCCATCTACCGCCACTTATGCAAGTGGAAAGGCAGCTTTATCAGCTGTTATTTGTAGGCACAGGTTTATTAACACTGGCATTGGCATCCGGTTTTTACTTTTTAGACGGTATGTTCGCCAAAGAGACTATTCACAAAACCATTTTATCTATCGTTGCATGGCTTATTTATGTCGTCGTCGCCTTTGGGCATAAGCAGTTCGGCTGGCGCGGTAAGTCTGTGGTGATTTCAATCATAGCGGCTTCTGGCATCGTGACTTTAGGTTACTTTGGTAGTCGCTTTATACAAGAAGTGATTTTAGGCAGGTTTTAAACTTTAACTTGACTATCGTAACTCACTAACGCTTAATACTCTTTCGTAAGTAAAAAAGGGATCCACTGTTGGAAGACATATCGACCAGCGCCTTGTTTATCATACTCGGCGTGCTCATTTTGATGTCGGCTTATTTTTCTAGTTCAGAAACCGGTATCATGTCAATCAACCGTATTCGTCTACGCCATCTTGAAAAAGAGAATCACCGTGGTGCGAAGCGTGTAAGTAACCTTCTTAACCGTCCTGACAGACTGATTGGTCTGATCCTGATCGGAAATAACCTCGTCAATATTGCCGCTGCGCAAGTGGCTACCATCATTGGACTGCGCCTGTATGGCGATATGGGTATCGCAGTAGCTACCTTTGGTCTCACACTTGTGGTTCTTATCTTCGCTGAAGTCACACCTAAGACTCTCGCAGCTTTATACCCCGAGAAAGTCGCGTTCCCAAGCTCTGTTATCCTCAAAGTATTGTTGAAGGTCTTGTTCCCTTTGGTTGTGGCAACCAACTGGATCACCAATGGTATGTTGCGATTGGTCGGGATCACACCACAAGAGATTGAAGAGCACAGCCTAAGTAAAGAAGAATTAAAAACCGTGGTAAATGAGTCGAGCGCCATGCTGCCCTCAAACCACCAAAACATGCTCACTTCTATCTTAGATTTGGATCACGTGACCGTGGAAGACATTATGATCCCACGCAGTGAGATCAATGCGATAGATATCAACGACGAGTGGAAAGATATTGCTCGCCAGCTCACGAATGCGCAGCACACCCGAGTGCTACTTTACCGTGACCAAATTGATGATGCGGTTGGTTTTATTCACGCTCGTGATGCGCTACGCCTACTGACAAAAGAGCAGTTTGATAAGCCGTCACTACTGCGTGCGGTAAGAGAAATTTACTATGTACCAGAGAATACCTCGCTCAATACACAGCTGATCAAATTCCAAGAAGCCAAAGAGCGTATTGGTCTTGTTGTTGATGAGTATGGTGACATTCAAGGTCTGGTTACGCTCGAAGATATTCTTGAAGAAGTCGTAGGTGACTTTACCACTACGCAGACGCGTGCGCCGAGCGAAGACGTAAACATGCAGCGTGATGGCTCAGTTATGGTTGACGGCAGTGTAAACGTGCGTGACTTAAATAAAGAAATGAGTTGGGACTTACCTACCGAAGGTCCTAAAACCCTCAGTGGTCTGATTGTAGAGCACCTTGAGGATATTCCAGATGCGCCTCTTGGCTTAACGATTTCTGGTTATAAGATGGAAGTCATTGAGATCAAAGAAAACATGATCAAGATGGTGAAAATTTCTTCTAATACCAATTAGCTTAATTAAGTGGTCTATTTTGAGGCAAGAAAACCTTGTCGATAACAAGGCAAAAATTTTACTATTTAGTTGTTCTAAATGAGAAATTTTTAACGCAGTTAGCGTCAGATTTTATCCTTCAAATTGAGCAAGTATTAAGACTAATTGGTATAACTCTTAAGCAAGTAAAAGCTAAACTCAATTGCGGTGTTGAAAGTAACACCGCGGTTTATTCAAGAAAAAATTCTCTCGAACCAGTTCTTATCTAAATCATCTTCACAGCGTTTAAGTTGAACGGCATAGCGCGCAGCACGATGCTTTACCTTATTTGCGACTTGCATTAACCATTTCTTATTTTTATACGTACCACGACGATAACCGCCCCAGCCTTCATGATAATTGAGGTATTGTGCGTAAGCGTCCCATTTAGACACGCCGTTTACCTTGTGAGTCTTGTATACGAACCAAGCCATAAAGTCGATGGCGTCTTCAAAGTCATCGCGATCTGCACCTGAGTTTCCAGTTTCACGAATATAATCAGACCAGGTCGGAGTTTTGGCTTGAGAGTAGCCATAAGCAGAGCTCACTCTGCCAACAGGAATAAACCACAGGAAATATTCCATAGGAGGAGCCGCATCATGCCGAAAAGAACTTTCTTGGTACATCATACTCATCAGTACATGCTTTGGTGAACCCCACTTTTCTTGAGCATCACGAGCGTCATAATACCAATCTTCTTTTTCCTCAAAAATCTTACAAATATCATGAGGTTGTTTAGGTGGTGCAGTAGCACATCCGGATAAAACAGCGACGAGGCTAATTAAAATTAATTTTTTTTGCATTTTTTTCGAAACCTAATGAACTTTTACAATTTGCATTGGTCTGAACTTATGAATGCAGCAGTTTAGCATTGTTTCATCCCTGAAATTTATTTGCGCAGCCTTATGGCTGCGCTTTTTTATGCCTTGTGCATTATGCCCTTGAAAAATAATCGTCAAGGAAAGCCGTGAAGTCTACCGTATCAGCAGCTCTAACCGCAGCCTCATCTTCGAAAGACTGACGTGCAAATGACTTCAGTGTATCTTCATCGTAATAGCCGTATTTGATATCTTGATGAAGTTGCTTATATTTTTTCGCAAATTCAATGCCCATTGAGCCTTGTTCTAAGGTACGACTCTTCAGTTGAGATAGCAACTGCCCAGAAAAGGTAAGTGCAGGTGTTTCAATTGACAACATTAATTTTTCCACTGTTGCCACATAGACTGATTTTTCGGTACTCGCATCTAACATTTTTGCGACTTTGAGTAAGTCTGTAAAAATCTCCGTGCCCCACTGCTTCACACTCACAGGCTCACCCGCTTTACTCAGTTCAAGTGCTGTGCAGCGACCTTGGTTAACCACCTGATGTAAATTCTTACCAGCGAGCTTTTGCGCTTCAAAAGAAAGCTCCGGGCTTGGCTTTAGCAAACAATAGGTTAAGAACACATCGAGGAAGTGGATTTGCTCAAGACTCACACCAGTATGCTCGAATGGGTTAACATCCAACGCACGAATTTCGATATATTCGATACCACCACGTTCAAGTGCTTGAGTCGGTGTTTCACCAGACTTGGCATTGCGTTTTGGTCTAATTGGTGAGTAGAACTCGTTTTCAATCTGTAAAATGTTGCGATTTAGCTGTTTTGGCTCTGCTGCTCGATAGTCTGGAATTTCATGATACAAGTCGGAGCGGCAACGAATGGCTTGTCGCAAGCCCGCAATATACTCATCCAGATCGTTATACATCACCTTAAGCGAGCTTTGTGCACTATTGGTATAACCTAAATCACCCAGTCTAAGTGCGGTGCCGTATTCAAGGTAGATGGAGCCATTTTCTAGCTTACTAAATGGCAAGTCGCTCTTTTTACCTTGCAAAAATGACGGACAAAGCGCAGGAGATGCGCCAAACAGGTAGCTTATCAGCCACATTTCACGCTTGAAATTACGAATAAGGCCTAAATACTGCTGGGAGATAAATGATTGTTGAGGGTTATCGTCTTCAGACATCACTTGCAGGCTTTGCCATACGGTCTCTGGAAATGAAATATTGAAGTGCACACCTGCAATGGCCTGCATCATGCTGCCATAACGGTTTTTCAGCCCTTCACGATAAAGCGTTTTCATTTTGCCGATATTAGAAGTGCCAAACTGCGCTAGGACAATATCTTCTTCGTCCTCAATAAAGCATGGCATCGACAAAGGCCACAGTAACTCATCACCCATGTTAGCCAAAGTAAACTTCTGTAGATCAGAAAGTTGCGCTAATGTCTCTTGTGGGTCTTCACTCACTGGAGTGATAAATTCGAGTAGCGACTCAGAAAAATCAGTGGTGATATGACCATTGGTCAGTGCGTGGCCTGTCTTTTCTGGATGCGGTGTTTTCGCTATTTTTCCCGACCCTTGGATCCGCAATGCCTCACGTTCGATACCTCTTTTGATACCTTTGAAAACGCCGCGATGCGCGCCGTCAGACAATAAGTCCAGCTTAGTGTTTAAGTCTAATTGTTTCAAAAATTCTTCCTCGAACCTACAGGCCAATTTCAAGTTTATGGGGTCGAAACCAAATTATACCAAGTGTATTCATTAAATGAGTGATTTAAACCGAGCAATCAATTTAAATACGGCTACTTTTAGTACACTTAGGCCTTAATAATAACTTTGCCAACATGCTTACCACTTTCCATACAGTGATGAGCCAGCGCAATATCCGCCATAGCAAAGTAATGACTTACATTTATGCTGATTTTGCCAGCTTGATACGCCTGATACAAATATTTAAGATCGTCTAAATTACTCGCAACCAGCATCCCCTCAGCCCTTACACCCCTTATCGTAGCTCGCTCACAGACCATTTCTTTGGTGACGCTGGGAATAGTCACTAGGTGCGAATTCGGCTTCATCGAGTCGACACACTGTAATGCAATATCGCCACCAATTAAGTCCAGTAAATCGCACTCAACTTGGTGCTGATAAAATTTGTCATAACTTATTGCCGTTACCTTGAGCTTCGACAACAATTCGTGCTCAGGACGGGTCGAGACAGCAATGACTTTTCGCCCTTGGAGCTGCGCTAGTTGAATTGCTAAATGCCCCACACCACCAGTTGGTGCCAATACATATAGTGGACGATTATGATTCGAAAATTTATCTAACGCTTGTTTTGCCGTAAGACCCGCAAGACAAAGACCTGCAATATCTGGATTTTCTTGCAAAGAAACCTTGATGAGCTCTGACTCAAGCGCCATTGTATAGTCACTATAGGTCCCGGGGTTACTTGCAAATCCAACCATACCGATGACAAGGTCGCCTACTTTAAATTGGCTATCTGGGCCATAAACCTCAACCACCTCACCATACAGATCGTATCCGAGCGGCAAAAAGGCATCTGCGCTTTTTTGCGCTGCAACATAACCAAGGCCTTGTCTGGTTTTCACTTCAATAGGATTTATGCTGGTACTGTTTACTTTTATGCGCACTTGGCCTGAAGTAAGCGCTGGCAAAGAAATGATGGTGCTACACAGCTGGTTGCTATCACCAAATTCGTAGATACCGTAAGTGGTTGACTTATTAATCATATGCGGCTTTCTTAGAAGACAGTTTGTTATCTTTGTAGAATACGCGAAAGGGTAAGGAGTTTGAAGAAATTTACAGTATGGGAAGGAAAAATGCTCTTACAGCATGGCTGTAAGAGCATTTAGCTATATTAGTGCTTAAACACTATCTGGTCGTCAACCACCTCGACTTTAATGGTATCTCCAGTCACAAACTTACCTTGTAACAAGTCCTGCGCCAACGGGTTTTCAATGTATTGTTGCACGGCTCGTTTTAAAGGACGAGCACCATATACAGGATCAAATCCGCTTGCTGCGATTTTATCAAGCGCGGCGTCACTGAGCTCAAGCGCAAAGCCTTTTTCAGTTAAGCGTTTACTCAATCTGTCTAACTGGATACTCGCTATTTCTTTAATATGTTCATTGATAAGCGGATGGAACACCACGGTTTCATCAATACGGTTAATAAATTCAGGTCTAAACTGACTAGCCAGCACGCCCATAACACGCTCCTTGAGTGTTGCGTAGTCGTTATTTCCTGCTTGCTCTTGAATGACATCCGACCCTAAGTTCGAGGTCATGATGATCACTGCATTTTTAAAATCAACCGTGCGACCTTGACCATCGGTCAAGCGACCATCGTCCAAGACCTGCAATAAGATGTTAAATACATCTGGATGCGCTTTTTCCACTTCATCAAGTAAAATCACAGAATAAGGACGACGCCTTACCGCTTCTGTCAAATAGCCACCTTCTTCGTAGCCGACATAACCAGGAGGTGCACCAACCAAGCGCGCAACTGAGTGTTTTTCCATAAACTCGGACATATCAATGCGCACCATGGCATCTTCCGTATCAAACATAAAGTTGGCTAACGCTTTGGTCAGCTCCGTTTTACCAACCCCTGTTGGACCTAAGAACAAGAACGAACCAATTGGGCGATTTGGGTCTGCAAGCCCGGCTCGTGAGCGACGGATAGCGTTGGCAACCGCATTAACAGCTTCGTCTTGACCAATCACTTTTTTGTGAAGCTCGTCTTCCATTTGCAGTAACTTTTCACGCTCACCTTGGAGCATTTTTGCGACCGGGATCCCAGTCCAGCGAGATAAAATTTCTGCAATTTCATCTTCACCAACCTGATTTTTTAAAAGGCTCATTTCCTGCATTTCAGCCTGAGAAGCAAGGTCTAGTTTTCGCTCAAGCTCAGGGATCCGACCGTATTGTAGTTCGGACATACGTTGCAAATCACTTGCTCGACGCGCGACTTCTAGATCTAAACGCGCTTGCTCAAGCTCAGCCTTAATCACTTGTGTGCCTTGTAGTGAGGCTTTTTCGGCATTCCACACTTCATCCAGCTCACGATACTCAGCTTCTAATTCATTGATGAGCGTTTGCATCTCAGTGCGACGCTTTTGACTCGCTTCATCTTTCTCTTTTGCCAGCGCGTTATCTTCCAATTTTAGTTGGATAATACGGCGCTCTAGTCTATCTAATTGCTCCGGCTTTGAGTCTATTTGCAGTCGAATTGAAGACCCTGCTTCGTCTATCAAATCGATAGCTTTATCTGGAAGCTGCCTGTCTGAAATATAACGATGTGATAAATTAGCCGCAGCGACAATCGCAGGATCGGTAATATCCACTGAGTGGTGCAACTCGTAACGCTCTTTTAAGCCACGCAGGATAGCGATGGTATCCTCTACGGTTGGCTCTGCAACAAATACTTTTTGGAAACGACGCTCAAGTGCCGCGTCCTTTTCAATATACTGACGATACTCATCGAGTGTGGTCGCCCCCACACAGTGAAGCTCACCACGAGCAAGTGCGGGTTTTAGCATGTTGCCAGCATCCATTGCACCGTCGGTTTTGCCCGCCCCTACCATAGTATGGATTTCGTCAATAAAGAGAATAACTTGGCCTTCTTCTTTAGCCAGCTCGTTTAATACCGACTTTAGGCGCTCTTCAAATTCACCACGGTATTTGGCTCCCGCTACCAATGCACCCATATCTAGCGATAGTACGCGCTTACTTTTCAAGCCTTCTGGAACTTCACCGTTGATAATACGCTGCGCGAGCCCCTCAACGATGGCGGTTTTACCAACGCCCGGTTCACCGATAAGTACAGGGTTGTTTTTAGTACGGCGCTGTAGCACTTGAATAGTGCGGCGGATTTCGTCGTCACGGCCAATAACCGGATCAAGCTTGCCTTGCTCGGCACGCTCAGTGAGATCGATAGTAAATTTCTCAAGAGCTTGGCGAGTGTCTTCGGCATTAGGGTCATCCACTTTTTGACCCCCTCGAATAGCCTTAATGGCTTGCTCAATCTTTGGTTGGGTGATGTTAAGCGCTTTGAAAATCTCGCCTAATGGGCCTTTATCTTCGCACGCAGCAAAAACAAACAACTCGCTGGAGATATATTTGTCTTTACGCTTTTGTGCATATTTATCACACAGATTGATCAGCGAAATAAGGTTATTTGAAAGCTGTACATCACCACCTACGCCTTCTACTTTAAATAGCTTTTCAATGGCTTGTGACAACTTAGTATTAAGCTCGTCGGCGCTCACACCTGCTTGTGCTAATAATGCGCGCACACTTGAGCCGCTCTGTTGGAGCAAAGCATACATTAAATGAACAGGTTCAATAAATTGGTGATCGCGCCCAAGCGCTAATGACTGCGCATCGGAAAGCGCAGCTTGGAATTTGCTTGTAAATCTATCTAAACGCATGATTTATTTACCCATATAAAATATCGAATTACCTTATTTATGGGTATTAACTGAACGAAGATCAAGCGTAAAAGTAATAATTTACCCTGATTATTTGCGCCAAATCAAAGTTGCCATACGGCCCGTTGTTTTGTCTCTACGATAAGAAAAATACTGCTCGGACATAGTTACTGTACAGTGTTTATCGCCGTAAAAATCCTCTACACCTTGTTCGCGCAATAACGACTGTGCAAGCTCGAAAATATCCGCAAGATATTTACCGTCTTTTTTGGCAACAAATGCCGTATTTCGTTGCGCCTCAAAAGCCTGTACTACGTCTTCGCCCACCTCGAATGCACTAGGCCCAATCGCTGGGCCAAACCATACACAGATCTCTTCAGGTGCACAGGTAAACTTAGCCAGTGTTTGCGAGATAATTCCAGCAGCAAGAGGCTTCCAACCACCATGGATAGCGGCCACCTCTTCACCATCTTTTGATGCAAGCAGAATGGGTAAGCAGTCTGCTGTCATGATAGCCAGTGGCGTTTGACGCAAGCGAGTGTATAAGGCATCGGCTTGATGGACCTGCGCGATTTCAAACTGCTCGTCGACCACCACCACTTCTGCGCCATGAACTTGCTCAAGCCATACAATCGGGTTGGCCACATAGCCATGTAAAATTCGACGGTTTTCGGCTACCTGTTCGGCATTATCGCCAACATGAAAGGCTAGATTAAAGCTATCATACGGCGGTGCTGAAACACCGCCCTTGCGCGTTGTTGATAATGTCCCAACGAATTGGGTTAATGGCCACTGAGCAAGTTGCATCTTATAAGGTTAAATCCGGGTTTTCTTTGGTGTCTTCTCTGAGCGCTGCCACCAACTTAATCATATCTTCAGGCACAGGCGCTTCCCATGTCATCTTCTCGCCAGTAATAGGGTGAGCGATACTCAGTTTTATAGCATGCAATGCCTGACGTTTAAACTCTCTTAATTGCTCGGTTAATCCTTGAGTCGCATTTCTTGGTGGACGAGGACGGCCGCCATAGAGCTGATCGCCAATTAGCGGGTGATTCAAATACGCCATATGTACACGAATTTGGTGCGTTCTACCGGTTTCTAGGCGCAGGCGCAGGCGCGTGTGTGCTCGAAACTTTTCAGCAACACGATAATGAGTGATAGCTGGCTTGCCCATCTCATGTACTGCCATATGTGTACGCTTGGTTGCGTGACGACCGATTGGCTTTTCAATCATGCCACCTGCGGTCATCGTGCCATTGCAAACCGCTTCGTATTCACGCGTGAAGTTTTCACGCGCTTGCAGATTCTTCACCAAGTGCGTTTGTGCTTGAATAGTTTTCGCCACGACCATTAGACCGGTAGTGTCTTTATCTAGACGGTGTACGATACCAGCACGAGGCACGTTAATGATTTCTGGGTGATGGTGCAGCAGAGCATTTAACACAGTGCCATCTGGGTTACCGGCACCGGGGTGAACCACCAGCCCCATCGGCTTGTTTATCACAAGAATGTCATCATCCTCGTAAACAATGTCTAACTCTATATCTTGCGCTTCGTATTCACGTTGTGCTTCGATAACCGTCTCGATAGCGACACTTTCACCACCAAGTAACTTTTCACGAGGGGTGTTGAATACTTCGCCATCTACGGTGACTTTATCTTCAAGGATCCAAGTTTTTATTCTTGAACGAGAAAAATCCGGGAACAATTGAGCCAATATTTGGTCTAGACGTTTACCACCGAGTTCGACTGGAACCTCCGCTTGGAGGGAAATTTGCTCTGACATCTGAAACTTTACCTAATTTACCAGTGCAAGCCGTGCTCGACTGGGTTAGAATCGTATTAATGCATAGTTTACTCGGTTTTGCCGAGTTGGCCTAGCCGAAGAAAACAAAGGTAGTAAAATAAAATGATTAAAAACTTAAGGACACACGCCTTTAGGCTGGCGTTAGCCGCGTCTGTTTTGGGTTTGGCAGCCTGTTCATCCGCACCAGAACAAGAAGATATTGAACGCGTACCAAACAAATCCGCCCAAGCGCTTTATGAAGATGCTAAACAAACATTAGATTCCGGTTTATATGCCCGCGCCATTGAATTATTGGGTGCGATTAATGCTCGTTACCCATTTGGCCCTTATGCAAGACAAGTTCAAATGGACTTAGTCTACGCATATTATCAAACAGGTAACACTGACCAAGCACTTGCCACTATTGATCGTTTTATTCGCTTAAATCCAAATCATAAAGACCTAGACTACATGTACTACATGCGAGGTTTGGTAAGTATTAAAGCCGACGAAAACGCATTCCAAGAATATTTTGGTGTAGACAGAGCCGACCGCGATGCCAATCGTACCCGTGTTGCTTTTCAGGATTTAACCACGTTAGTTAAAAACTACCCAAACAGTCCGTATGCACCAGAGGCGAAAAAACGTTTAGTTTGGCTACTAAACAAAATGGCTCGTTACGAGCTGAGAGTCGCTGAATATTACTTCGAGCGTGAAGCATATCTTGCCGCAGCAAACCGTGGTAAATATGTAGTAGAACACTACTCTCAAAGTAGTTATCTGACCCAAGCTTTTGACATTATGGAAAAAAGCTACCGCAAACTCGGCCTGCCAGACCTTGCGGATAATGTGAAAAAAGCCAAATCGGTTAACGCACGTAACAAATAAATACACTGTTAAGTCACGATATCACCGATGTCGTGACTTCTCTCCTACCAGTACTCGCCTTCAAGCATTCTACAGCAGTAAAAAATACTTGTTTTCTGTACATAGACATCAGCCGTCAGCATATTTTATTTGATTGTAGTTGTAATAAGGAAGGAATTAGGCTGCCCATAATAGAAGGTAAGCAGCCTTAAAAGGTAAGCATTTGACTTAACAGCGTATTAAATCGCTTCTTCGTCCTCTTCACCTGTACGGATCCGAACCACGCGCTCAACATCGGTCACAAAGATTTTACCATCACCAATTTTGCCCGTTTGTGCGGTCTTTAGGATAACTTCAATCGCTCTGTCAACGTCTTCATCTGCGGTAACAATATCAAGTTTTACTTTAGGCAAGAAATCTACCATATATTCAGCACCGCGATATAACTCAGTATGACCTTTCTGACGACCAAAACCTTTTACTTCACATACCGTCATACCTGTGATCCCCACATCCGAAAGCGCTTCTCGGACATCATCAAGTTTAAACGGTTTAATTATTGCTTCTATTTTCTTCATGACTATCTCGATTCCTTTGGTATAGCGTCGATTTTAGACAATCCGCTTGCCCAAGGCAAACAAAGACATTGAAAGTTGAAGTGATTTCACGCAATAATATTAATCATAAATTATTACTTTTTGGTTGTGAGGCGGTAATGAAACAATCAGCAGGATTCAATCTACTAGAACTGATGATAACCATCGCTATATTGGCTATCGTATTGGCCATTTCATTTAGCTTTGATGGCAACCTGCTGCAACGCAACCGAGCAGAGTCCTTCTTACAAGAATTACAGCGCAATATCGCTTTTGCTCGTGTAAAAGCAACCGCCGCAGACGAAATTGTCATTCTCTGCCCAGCTCCCCCAGCCAATATTCAAGCTAGGAGTCCATTTACTTGCCAAGATAATTGGGCAACGAACAGAATTAGCGTGTTTGTTGATAGGGATAAAAATGGCACATTTAGTAATGGTGATACTATCCATAGAACGATGGAGGTCGTAGACGATAACGACACTATGGTATTTTCTGGTGACAATCGTCTAAGGTTTGATTCAAGTGGACTCTTAAGTGGTTCAAACGCCGGAAATTTTACCTATTGTCCTGGTAGTGACGACAACAATCAGCAGTTGAGTGTTTCAACCGCTGGCACAGCATTATATCGAGGAAATACAACAGATACCTGTGGATAGCCACAAAAGTACTGATGCGCAAAATATCTCGAAGTTTCAATCTTGCCTTTAATATATAAACGACTAGGCTTAAAGAAAATATAAAACGAGGCAAAGGATATGCATCGTCATATGGGTTTTTCCCTATTGGAATCTTTAGTGTGTTTGGCGATTATCACTATCGTCAGTTTATTTTCTCTTCCCAGTCTTACGGCTTTATTTCAGTTTGATAAACCAAAAATAAAGCTCGAAGCATTGCGGCGAGCCATCAATTTTGCTCGTATTCAGGCCGTTTCAAGCGGTGCAACCGTCACTTTATGCCCGCTGAAAAACAATCGCTGTGACGACAAAGAATGGCATTCTCAGTTAACGGTTTTTATCGACTACCACCCTCAAGGTGAGTTTTCAGGCGATGATTATAAATTAGCGGTTGTGGACTCAGTAGACTCAGGGGACATGCTCACCTACCCAAGAAACGCCATTATATTTCGCCGCTTTGGTCATCTCGCGGGACTATATAACGGTACTTTTGTCTACTGTAACGCAAGTTCTACCGTGGGATTGTCTCTGTCAGTTAGCTACACAGGGAGAAGCACTTTAAAAGATACTGATGAGTGTCAAAAGTAAATAACCTAAGCTTCGGATAATTAATGCCTTTCTAGCGGCCAGTTTTTGCGCTAACAGCGTTGAATTCACTTCCAATAGCCCGCTATTGGTACGTAAATTCGCCTTGTTAATCCCAAAACTTTCTGGCTAGATAAGGAAATAATTTAATGTAATATTAAAAACAATGAATTAGCTCATTCCTTATCCAAACCTCAGGTTAAATAACCTAAGCTCGGGGATAGTTAGTATGAATACATAGGGGAGGTTAGCTACTCCCCCGAAAATTAACGTTCCCAACACCTATCTATAGCGTCTTGATTGGTTGTCCCAGTCACACCACGAACCCCAAGTTCATCAATGGTTAAAGCTGGGCACTGTTCATCGCCTCGAACCGGCCCTGCTGCGGCTGTTGCAACGATTCTAAAGGTATCTGCAGTGACATTTTCAAGTGTTATATTGAAATAACCATTTTCCGTTGCCGTCGCTACACCGATTGCCGCTAGATTATCGCTGTAAGCTCTGTTATCAACAAAGAACTGCTCTTGCTTATTTGCGGCGTCAAGTAACAAAGTCATGGCATCAGCCCTTGCCCCCCTTCTCACATACTCAGTGTAATTAGGGTACGCAATCGCAGAGAGAATACCGATGATCACCACCACTATCATTACTTCAATCAGGGTAAAACCTGATATTGCTTTGTCTAGGGTACTATTTCTTCTCATCGCTATCTTCCCTCTTATAAATGTAAAGTTGTTTTGTTCTGATACCCGAAGTTTTATTTTTAAAGATGACAACCTTGCCATTATCTCCTACAACTGGCACTGGTTCTCCAGGTATTCCTGGCGGTACAAATGGATTGCTGTCTTCAGCTATGATCCCAGGACCTGCAATATAAGGAACTCTTTTACCATTTTCATCTTTGCGTACAACTAGAGTCGGTGTATCCGGTAAATCCTGCGAAGTAACATAAGTTTTACCTGTACCATAATGTAAATGGAACATGTACAGCTGCCCTTTACCACCCGTTAATGTGCATTGCTGAGTGGTCTGATCTGCAGGTGTAAATGAAGTAAAGTAAGCAACTCCTCCAATAACAGTCGCACCAGAGAGCGATTTTTCACCTCCTGATAACTGATACTTCCAGCCATTAAACTTAGCCAGCTCTACTTCTAGTTCAACAAAGTCATCAATATCATCTACAGCATTCCCAAACGGATCGCTCTTCATTTCCATTAAATCAGAAATTAATATCGGTTCTGGAATGTCATTTACAAATGACTGAGTCTTCGTATGTATGTCCCTAATCATGAAAAGGTAGTCAGTCACACTTGAATCTGTCGGCTTCGAGCGATTACCACTACCAATAACAATGGCATCAAACGGCGTATCTCTGCGCTCCTTAATCAAATTCCCGTTATATCTAGTCTCTGTTACCTTACTATAAAAGGTGCGAGCAATATTTGGACGATAAAAGAAGCGTCTATCCTCATCAGCAAAGCTACTCCCCAAACGCGCCAACTCAAAATGAGTCCAAGGCTCAGTACTATCAGATGGGTTTGGACCGGGTATATCAATTCTCCAGATACTCCCTGCGGTATCCGCTAAATAAATTCTATCAATATAGCCATCATAGTCTGAGTCCGTTAACGTTGGCTCCGCAACAATACTGTGCTTACCTTTAAACGCATCACCAGTCAGCGACCAAACGATATCAGCATTGTTTGACATGATATCAACCATGTAAACCCCTACGCCTTTATCATTATCATCGCTACGTGAAACATTATCTTTATTGGTATTGTATCCTGCTGCAAAAACCAATACCGGTCTATCCTTTTGCTTTTCAATGAAAGTCACCACAGGCTTGGACCACGTTTGCCCCAAGTTCTTAAACTTATTTGAATCACCGGAAATAGGCCCACCCCACAATAGTTTGGGTGAATCTGGATTGGTAATATCAAAGCCATAGTATTTATTGCCGCCGCGGCGCATTCCCACAAAGGCCCAAACCTTATCACCCGCTTCCACCTTACGATTTTTATTCACATCGTGAAAGTACACAGTAATAGGTCCATCTAGGCCATACAGTTTCGTTTCTGCTTTACGTGTTTTGACTGGATTCAGGATAGGTAATAAAGAACCTGGGATAAATGCCCAGCTTTCAGTTACGCTATTTCCTTGATCTTTAAACATATGGAGCATGCCGGCGTTGGTACCAATGAGCACGCGAATATCGCCATTGCCATAGTCGACCGTTGCAGGCTTTGAGTGTAGGGGATCGGCGAATATGTCTGGCCTTCTTTCAGATCTCAAACCGTCACCATCATCATCGTCGACGTCTTGACCTATCGCCCAATTAAAAATATTTTGTATCTCACTTTTACTTGCACCACTTAATTCCATTGCAGCGGCAAGTTTAGTTAAATTACCATAGGCACTTTCGGCGTTATTATAGGTGAAATCAACTAAATCACCGCCACCAAAATCAGACAGTACTTTTCTAGTAACCTGATTTTCAAGCGCATAGTTAACTCCTCCTTTTTCAATATTGTTGCCATCTTTTGATTCCGCTTGCGACCAATATGTTGTGATATTGCTATCAATCGCACCTTTATCATTTATCGCTTTAGTCAGTTCCTGACCTACTATCTCTGTGCCCACAAACTTAAGCTTTTTCAGGTTGCCACGCCAACGCGTATGTGTTTCCGGTTTAAACTGTGTGTAATAAAGTGCATCACCGGTCTGGGTTTGGTCTTCTGCATTGGCAGACACCGTTGGTGAGCTAAAACTTGCACTTACATTTCTGATATTGGTAATGGTGGTTTTGAGTACGTCTGACAACTCTTCCGCAGTATGAGCATGAAAATATTGCCCACCACCTTGCGCCGCGGTTTCCTTCAGCAGCTTCTTGCCTGTACCAGACATACCGTTACCAAAACCGATTGTAAACACACGTGCAAAGTCGTGTTCATCAGGCGTAGAAGGGTATAAGTCAACTTTAACTTGAGACGTACCGCGCATTGTTTTGGCTAAAGCTGGTAAATAGTTTTTGGTAACACCAGAGCCTTCATTAATGTCGAAATAATTAGGGTAGGCGCCATACACTGAGTAATATTCATTAACGATACTTGTGTTAGAATCAGTATCGCTGGTAGGGTCGCCATCCGTCATTAAAATTAAGTTGATTGACGTATCACACCGCTCTTCTTCGCCACGCACGGGCTTAAAAGCAGAAATATAGTTGCTCCCACGTTCAATCCCTTTATCCCTGTCGTTTCCTCCGTTAGTACCCCAGTATACGCCGCCACCTTTAAGATAGTTATACAACTCCCAAAGCGTTTCTGACAGCGGCGTAGAACCACTTGCTGGTAATGCGTTGATCTTATCAACAATATCGCTGCGGCTACTGCCAATCCCATTAAGAATATAACCCCCACTCGAAGAATAAAGTCGAGACAGGCCAAATCTAATATCATCATTATCGCTAACTAAACTGCGCATTGCATTTTGTGCTACTTTTAGGCGGCTATCCGCGCAGCCCTGAACCGCTTGATTATATTGGTTCGCTTGATAACAGTTACTGCCATTAAAACACTCTGTTTCTCGGTAGCCATAACGCGTTTCATAGTACCAGCCATTCCAAACACGATATGAATAACGCTCATAACACGCCTTACCATTTTGAGAATCCCACGCCATACTGCCTGATGTATCGAACAGCATCAGTACCCGAGGTTGCTCACGGGTAGAAACATTATGTTTAACATAAAGCTCAATGTCTTCTGCTTGAGCGGTTTGTAATAGCGCCATTAATGCAACTATCGTGTATATTAACTTATTCATATCAGTTACTCGAAAAAGGCTGTTAATTTGAAACACTCACAATTTCCTGACCAATTCCCATCACGATTGTGACGTTGTGACGCCCCCTATCACCATATTCCACAGTGGCTTCGACTTCCGTCATGTTGCACACAAAACCCTCGGTATAGTCATATTGACGTGGACAAAACAGCTCTAGCTCACCATTATTTAGGTTAGTCACAGTGGCTTGTAAGCCATTAGGCGTTTGTACTGTTGTGCCTTCGTCCGCTAACTGCTGCCTTGAACGCAGAAAAATATTGTTAGGAAGCGGCTGCTCTTGCTGAATTAATCTTTGCATTTCACCAAAGAGTAGGCTTTCAGCTTCTTCTCGTTCCATGACGGCATGGGTCATTTTTATATCCAACGTACTGGTACTCATTAAAGTCACTGCAACCGCCATTATGGCGACTACCATGACCATCGCCATGATCAGTACTACACCCCGTTGCTTTACATTTCCCATGCTGAGCCCCCCATGTTGTACATCGAAATCGTGGTTGAGAAAACCGTTCGCCGAACCGCATCTGTATAAGTTAGTTCTCGACGAGCAGGATCATTACCAAGATAATATGTTCGCTTTTGCACCCCGAAATCGGCATCAGGCTGTAATACTCTAACTAAAACAAACAGCTGCAAAGACAAAATACCTCGTGTTCCGCTCCAATCAGCCTCAGACATATTCGCGGTATGCCTGTATCTGTCTACGCGGCCGTCATAATCGGTATCTAAACCAAACACAAACCGTATCTGTTCAACACCTTCAATCACTAGCTCATCAACCATTCCACCGCTAATTAATAGCCTCTTCCGCCTCAACACTGGAACAGTAATCGTACGATTATTAATAACTTGCTGCTCTTCACTCACATAATATACATGGTGACTATATGGCCAAAGTGTCGCATTCACGCTTGGCATGTTGCCAACATTGCCACCTGCAATAAATTCGGCTTGCTCTTGCTGTGCAATAAAATAATACCTAGTTGATTGGATAGCACCTGCGTCTGGCACAAGACCTGTTATCTCTACAGGACTCCCTTCCAGAAACTTCACCTGTAACACTTCTGATTGTGGTCGAGCTTTAGTTATGCATCCCATTGCCGTTGCATTTGTTGTGAATGTTGCCCAAATAGGCCTGAAATTAGCAGGCTCATTGTTCGGAAAGCTACCATTGTTTATCCCACCAGAGCAGTCACTTCCTGGATTAGCTGGAGCGGCTTGATTGTCATCCGTGAAACCTTGATCGTAAAAAGTCCCCCAAAAACCAACTTGTTCGATATCCCGCCGCATAATGGAAAGCGCTAAACGTCCTTTTTCTTGTAGCTCTCCAATACTCATGGTGTCGTTGGTCGTCGCTTTCATACCGACATAAGTAGCAATGACGCCGCCTAACAACAATACGCCGATAAACATCGCTATCATGAGTTCTAACAATGTAAAACCTCGGATTTTTTTCACGGCTGACTCCTTAACAACACAAAAGTTTCCATTACGACTGCACGCCGTCTATCGTCTTCAACACCACACCCGGCTGCTGGATTATTTTCCAATGCAGTCATTGCCTGACGCCCTCGCCAAGTGACAATAACCTGCACATTTACCCCAGATGGAGTGGCACCTGCGGTTGGATTAATACACACAATCGCGTTATCCAACGAACCTGTATTTTCCCTTGCTCTTATCGCTTGACGCCAATTGGCAATATCTGTTTTCGCAAGCGTTTCTGCATTACAGCGCTGTGTATAACACGTAGTGTTTGCCTGTACGTCTTCGGTGCTATTAAAGTCAACATCGTAAAGTGTGGTGATATTTGCCGCATCATTTGTTCTTATTCTGTGCATGATGTCACTGGCAAGCTCTACCGCAGCGGCTCGTTGCATAGAATCAAAACTTGCTTGTTTCGCTTTTGCTTGTAATGCCACCGCACCAAGCAGTCCAAAGCTTAAAATCATAAACGCAATAAGCACTTCTAACAGTGTGAAGCCATGTTGCTTTAGCGAAGTATGCATATCTCAACCAGAATTCAATTGTCCTAGCCTCAGTGTAAGCCGTCGTCTTTGAAACTCAATACGAGATAGTATGAAAGGTCTTTTGAGGCGATAAACGGTTTATTCACCGCTTAACACTCAAAACAATGTTTTTAGTTGGGTGTAAGCTCTACGGCTAACTTCATAGCGATTGGGAAGTGACTCGAGGCACACATAGTGTTTTTGTTCATGCAACTCTAACGCGGAAATTTCCGTTCGCTTAACTAATGTGCGGCGATGGATTTGAATAAAATGTGTCGGGAACTTATCTAAAAGTGACTTGAGTGACATGTCAATGAGTGCTTGTAGGCCAGAATTCAATGTTACTCGCGTATATTTTTCATCCGCCTCGGCAACAATCACATCCGAAACCTGAACGTGACGCAACTCACTGCCAACGTAATAGCTGAGCGTCTCCATACTCGGAAAGATAGTAGTCAATAAAGCATCTAGCTTATCACTATCTAGTGGCTTCACTAGATAACCATTGGCGTGCAGCTCAAATGCTTCTAACGCATATTCCGGATGCGCCGTTAGAAACACGATTTTCATCCTCGGAAATTGCAGGCGTAGTTGGCTCGCAAGCTCAACACCTGACTGACCCGGCATCGAAATATCAAGAAAAATTAGCTGCACAGGCTCCTGATTTAGCAGCGCTTTCACACCGCCCGCGCAGTCAACTTCACCGATACAACGAAAGCCTACGTGCTTTTGCATTAATCGTTTAACGCGAGCTCTTGCCAACGGCTCATCATCCACAATAAGGTAAGATATTACTGTTTTCATAGCGGTAGCGAAAAACTGACAGTATAGCTATCTTGACTGGCTTCGGTTTTAAAATCAATGGGCTGATTGTAGTGTAAAGCCAAGCGGCGTCTGATGTTGCTTATCCCAATGCCATGCCCTTGGTGCGTCGGCTTTAATTTTGCGTCATAGCTGTTAAAAATTACCACCGTTAAGGTACGTTTACTGCAGTGAATATGGATACGAATATCCGCTCCATTTGGGTTTGGCTCTACCCCATGACTAACCGCGTTCTCTACCAATGGCTGTAATATCAACGCAGGGATCAAAACATCTCCCAAGACATTGTCTAACTCCCACTCTACCCTCAAACGCTCTGCAAAGCGCCACTGCTCAAGTGCTAAATACGCTTTGCATAAAGATATTTCACTTTCCAGCGGAACAATATTTTGTGTGGACATCGCAGCACGAGATAAATCGGCAAGGGCTAATGCTGACTTTTCTGCTGCATTTGGATCGATATGAGTCAATTCGGCCACGGTATTGAGTGAGTTATATAAAAAGTGCGGCCGAATTCTCGCATGTAACGCTTCAAGTTCCGCTTGAGATAGCGCTTTCACCTTACGAATATTATCGGTAAATATAGCTAAGAAATGCGCGAAAAGCGTGATAATGCAAAGACATATTGCGATGTTACGCCATAAGCTCAATTCAATTTTAGCCTCATCAATCCAACCGAGCAGTGTAAAACCATAGGGAAAAGCCGTACTAGTGACAGCAGTACAAAGCACGAAGACAGAAATGAGAATACCTGCTTCAACTAGATCTGAGCGCTTCTCAACAGCGTGGCGCACAATCGCTATCACGGCAAGTGATAAAAAGGCAGTGAAATGAATAAATAAGCTAGTTAACCCAAGGGATTGCCAAAACGCAGTCGCGGAAATCAGCGTATATAAAAAGGCTAGGATTTGCGAGGCAACTAGCAATGCTAGCACACCTCGCTCACTCAATAGTGCAGACAACAACCTGATACGCGGTGTCATCGTGCTAACTCTCTTATCTGAGTTCTACAGGTACGGCAAACACGACATTTTCTTCTTGCCCAGGGTTCTCAACTACCGTTTCCCCACCAAGCTCTTTAAGTCGAGAGATAACCTGTTGAACCAGCACTTCAGGTGCAGATGCGCCGGCAGTTACACCAACCTTTGCAACCCCATCGAACCAAGTTTCTTCGATGGAAGAGGCATCATCGATAAGAAATGCCTTAGTTCCCATTTTATCTGCAAGCTCTCTTAAGCGGTTAGAGTTAGAACTATTTTTCGCCCCTACCACAAGCAATAAATCAACTTTGTCCGCTAAGTCGCGAACCGCATCTTGGCGGTTTTGCGTGGCATAACAGATATCATCTTTTCGTGGGCCACTGATGTTTGGAAACTTGCTACGCAGTGCGTCAATAACATCCGCAGTGTCATCTACCGATAACGTCGTTTGACTGCAATAGAACACATTGTCAGCATCTTTGACTTCAAGTGTTTCTACATCCTCTGGTTTTTCAACGAGATAAATACCACCGTTCGGATTGTCATACTGGCCCATAGTACCCTCAACTTCAGGGTGGCCGTGGTGCCCAATCAAAATACACTCAGTACCTCTGCGGCTAGCACGCGTCACTTCCATATGCACCTTTGTCACTAACGGACAAGTTGCATCAAAGACTTTTAACTCTCGGCGCTTCGCTTCATTGCGTACTTGCTGAGAAACACCATGCGCGCTGAAAATAACAATACTGTCGTCTGGCACTTCATTTAGCTCTTCAACGAATACCGCACCACGAGACTTCAGACCATCAACAACATATTTGTTATGAACAACTTCATGGCGAACGTAAATAGGCGCTTCGAAAATATCGAGTGCACGCTCAACAATGCTGATCGCTCTATCTACACCTGCACAGAATCCTCTCGGGTTTGCCAGCAAGATATCCATTAGTTATTTACCTCAAGAATTTCAACTTCAAACGTTACTTTTTGACCTGCAAGCGGGTGATTGAAATCGACAGTTACCGAGTCGCCGGCCACTTCTCGGATCAATCCAGGTAAGTCAGTACCATCTGGTTGCGTAAATGCAATGATGCTACCTACTTGAGCGGGGGTTTCTGCGCCAAACTTGCTTCTATCAACATAATAGATGTTATCAGGATTTGGTTGTCCAAACGCGTCTTCTGGCTCTAGCTCAAAAGATTTCTCATCGCCCGCTTTTAATCCAAGCAAACACTTTTCAAAATTTTCCGTCAGGCTGCCATCACCCATAAACAACTTAGCGGGTTTATTATGAACTTTGGTAGAATCTGCTGCTGAACCGTCTGATAACTTGATTGAAAAATGGAACAAGACTTCAGACTTTGCTCCAATTAGTTGCTCACTCACGCATTTTTCTCCTGTGGTTTATCGCCACTGGTAAAGGCATCGAAAATTAATAGTGCAGCACCGCCGACAATCGCCATGTCTGCCACATTAAACGCTGGATAATGCCAGTCTTGATAATAGAAATGAAGGAAGTCAATCACATAACCATGAATGATACGGTCGTATAAATTTCCTACAGCACCACCTAATACCAGCGCGTAGGCCAATCCCAACTTCCAATTTGATGCGGGCAATTTACGTAGCCAAAAAATCAGTAAAGTGCTAATCGCCACGGCAATGCCACTTAAAAAGTAACGCTGCCAGCCACCAGCTTCACTTAGGAAGCTAAAAGCCGCACCATAGTTATGCATATAGGTGAGATTGAATATAGGCAAAATATCAATGGATTCATAGAGTTCCATTTCAGCCATAACCAGTGCTTTGGTGAAGTAGTCTACTGCAAAAAGCAGTAGACTAAGCCACAACCACACCAGACCACTTTTCTGTGTAGTTTGTGTCACGTTTTACTCCTAGGCGAATTGACGCTGCTCGCCGTCACCTTCAACGTTACTAATACAACGGCCACAGATGTCTGCATGTTGCTCATCCGTACCTACGTCGTCGGTATAGTGCCAACAACGATCACACTTTTTAGCCGATGTTGCCGCTACACTAATGTATAAACCATCAATTTCTGATGAAACTGCATTTTCTGGTTTGCTGTTGACTACTTCTACCGTTGCCTTCGAAGTTAGTAATACGAAGCGTAATTCGTCACCGATGGCATTGAGCTGCTCAGCTAAGTCACCGCCTGTATATAGCGTTACTTCAGCCTGTAGCGTTGCACCGATCACTTCTTCTTTACGTGCATTCTCAAGCACACGGTTTACTTCATCACGTACCGCGAGTAAGTTCTGCCAGTACTCGTTATTCAACGAGCCTTCTGTCGCCCCTTCAATTGCATCATACCAAGTATCCGTGAATACAAACTGGCCACGCTCACCTGGTAGTACTTCCCAGATTTCTTGTGCAGTAAAGCTCATGATAGGTGCCATCCAACGTGTCATCGCTTCGGCGATATGATAAAGCGCGGATTGACAAGAACGACGCGCATGGCTATCACTTTTCGCCGTGTACTGACGGTCTTTGATGACGTCTAGATAGAACGAGCCCAATTCACCAGTACAGAAGTTCATAAGCTTCTGTGTTACTTGAAGCATTTGATACTTGTCGTACGCTGTTTTGATCTCAGTTTGTAGCTGTGCAGCGCGCGCTACAATCCAGCGATCTAGCTCAACCATATCTTCAATTGCTACTAAATCCGTTTTTGGATCAAAGCCGCTTAGGTTCGCAAGTAGGTAACGACTTGTGTTACGAATACGACGATAACGGTCAGCTGAGCGCTTAAAGATTTCATCAGACACGGTCATTTCCGCCGTGTAATCGGTAGAAGCTACCCATAGGCGTAAAATATCTGCGCCTAGCTTGTTCATGATGTCTTGCGGCGAGATCACGTTGCCTAATGATTTAGACATCTTATGGCCTTTTTCATCGACCGTGAAGCCATGCGTTAACACTTGCTTGTAAGGTGCATGGCCATTGATAGCAACTGAAGTCATCATTGATGACATAAACCAACCACGGTGCTGATCCGAGCCTTCAAGGTAAAGATCTGCAGGACCTGTTAATTCTTCTCGCGCATCAACAACACACGCATGTGTTACACCTGAGTCAAACCATACGTCTAGTGTGTCTTGTACTTTTACGTACTGTTGAGCATCAGCTTCACTTAATAGCGCGCTAGGCTCTAAGTCGTACCACGCCTGAATACCCTTTTCTTCCACTAATTTAGCAACGGCTTCGATAAGGGCTTCCGTTCCAGGATGTAGGCTGCCGGTGTCTTTATCAACAAATAACGCGATTGGCACACCCCAAGTACGCTGACGTGAAATACACCAGTCAGGGCGACCTTCAACCATGTTTGCGATGCGGCTTTCACCCCACTCAGGCAACCATTCTGTCTTTTTGATTTCATTCAGTGAATCAGTGCGAAGGTTAGCCTGATCCATGCTGACGAACCATTGTGGCGTCGCACGGAAAATAATAGGAGTTTTGTGACGCCAGCAATGTGGATAACTATGCGTTAGCGCCTTATGACGGAACAATACGCCTTTCTCAGTTAATAACTCAATGATGCTGTCATTTGCTTTAAATACGTGCTGACCTGCAAAAATCGGTGTATCTGGTAGATAAACACCATTTGCACCAACCGGGTTTGCAACCTCTAGACCGTAAGCTTGACCCGCTGCAAAGTCTTCTTGACCGTGACCAGGTGCAGTGTGAACGATACCAGTACCTGAGTCTGTTGTTACGTGCTCACCTAAAATAACAGGCACATCGAAATCTAAGAATGGGTGTGCAACGCGCAGATTCTCAAGCGCAGCGCCTTTCGCGTAACCTAGTACGTGGAAGTGCTTGAATCCAAAACGATCAACAGCGTCTTTGACTAATTCAGAACCAAGCACAATACGCTGCTCTTGACCTTCATCTTCAATTTGTACCAGCGCATACTCTAGCGCACCGTGTACTGCCACAGCGCGGTTTGCTGGTAATGTCCAAGGCGTTGTAGTCCAAATTGCGGTACTTACTTCGCCTTTGCCCTCATGGCCTTCGGCCAAACCAAACGCACTAATGATTGCCGCTTGATCAGCAAAGACAAATTTTACGTCGATTGCCGGCGATTGTTTGTCTTGGTATTCAACTTCTGCTTCTGCAAGCGCTGAACCACAATCCGTACACCAGTGAACTGGCTTTGCACCTTTGTGCAGGTGACCATTTTTGATAATACGACCAAGCACACGAATAGCATTGGCTTCAAAATCAAAGTTCATGGTTAGGTATGGCTTATCCCAGTCACCTAACACACCAAGGCGTTTGAAATCTGTTTTTTGGCCATCAACTTGCTTTTTAGCATAGTCGCGGCACTTTTCACGGAATTCAGCAGCCGATACTTTCTTACCTGGTTTGCCTACTTTCTTTTCCACTTGTAGCTCAATTGGAAGACCATGACAGTCCCAACCTGGTACATAAGGCGCATCAAAATCAGAAAGCGTTTTTGACTTAATAATAATATCTTTTAGGATTTTGTTTACTGAGTGACCTAGGTGAATATCACCATTTGCATACGGAGGACCGTCATGCAAAATAAATGGCTTTTTACCTTTTTTCGCAATGCGAATTTGACCGTATAGGTCTTCTTCATACCATTTTTTCAGCATCTTTGGTTCGCGTTGCGCCAAATTACCACGCATCGGAAACTCAGTTTCCGGTAGATTTAAAGTATGTTTGTAGTCGCTCATTTATCCTACTTTCCGTATCGGCTACGTTAAAGAAAAACACTGTTTTGCATTGCTAACATCACGACTGATTTGTTCTGTTAACTGCGACAATGTTTCGAATTTTTGCTCATCGCGAAGCTTTTCAATTAGCTCCACTTTCATAAACTGACCGTAGATGGTCTCATTAAAATTAAACAGATGCACCTCTAAAAGGGCTTTCGTTCCGTTTAGGGTTGGCTTAGTGCCAACATTCGCTACGCCATAATGTGTTTTGTGATTCACAGTCGCTTTGACTGCATACACACCGCGCACAGGGCTCACTTGGCGTTTTAAGGCTATATTTGCAGTATGGAAACCAAGCTCTCTGCCTTTCTTCCAACCGTGAATAACACGGCCTGAAATGGCATAAGTATGGCCCAACATATCATGTGCTTGACGTAAATCACCAGCCGCAAGCGCCGTGCGGATCAACGTGCTACTTACACGACAATCTTGCTTGCGAAAACTTGCCGTGTCTTTTACTTGCATACCTAGCGGTTCGCCCACTCGTTTTAGCATTGCAAAATCACCAGCTCGTTCACGGCCAAAACGAAAGTCATCGCCGACCGTGAGCGCCTTGGTTCCAAGCTTTGTCACTAGGACTTCTTTGATAAATTGCTCTGCATCTTGCGAGGCAAATTTGCGATTAAAGTTGACGCAAATGACTCGCTCTATACCAAGCTCTTGCAACAGGACTAGTTTATCACGTAATCGCGTCAGCCTAGCCGGTGCTTTATCTTTGGCAAAAAACTCCAAGGGCTGCGGCTCAAATAACATCACTGTGCTTGGAAGTTGATAGTGTTTTGCGTCGCTAATCAGCCCCTTCAAAACCTCTACATGTCCAAGATGAACCCCGTCAAAGTTTCCAATCGTCAACACACAACCAAAATGATGTGGTCGAATATTATGGATCCCTCGGATTAGTTGCATAGTGCCGTGCCTTTGTGCAGCAAATATCAAAGAGCCCGATTATACCCAAGTTGCTTAAAAATGCGAATCAAGCATCTCGGATTGTGCTCAATCTTACCCCTAGTATAAATAGTAAACTAAAATAGCTCACCATCGCAGTTACTAATAATCCGCAAAGTAATAGCACCTGCTCCATTAGTCCCCACTCTAGCCATTCAAAGCGGGCGCCTAGAAAGTATACGCATGCAGCCATCGAGACCGCTGAAACAAAGCATTTGGCAGTAAAACCAAGAGAAAATGCGCTTAGCTGATACACACCTTGATGTGACAGCTGACGATAAAGTAAAAACGCATTACAAGACGCTGACAATGAAGTTGCCAATGCAAGGCCTAGATAACCAATAAAAGGCGCTAAGATAAGATTGAAAACCATATTGAGTGCCATAGTAATAATACCAATACGAACAGGCGTTTTAGTATCTTGTCTAGCGTAAAAGCCCGGTGCCAGTACTTTAATCAACATAAAGCTTAATAAACCAACGGAATATGCGGCTACCCCTAAGCTTACCTTGTTTATATTGTCTGCATTTTGAGAAACAAACTCACCATGGCCAAATAATACTGAAATGATAAGTGGGCTTGTCACCATCAGCCCTAGCATCGCTGGTAATCCCAAGAAGATGACAAAACGTACACCCCAGTCTAGTGTTTTCTGAAAGTCTTCACTTTTTTCTCCTGCATGTAATTTAGAAAGTGCAGGCAGTATCACGGTCGCAATACCGATACCAAATAGGCCGAGTGGAAATTCAATTAATCTGTCTGAATAATAAAGCCAAGCGATCGATCCCGTCACGAGAAAAGAAGCAATGACGGCGTCCAGTAGTAAGTTAATTTGACTAACAGAAACACCAAATAATGCAGGGATCATTAATGTTCTGACTTTGGTTATTTCAGGGCTTCGCCATGCAAATTGAGGGCGACTCAAGACTTTTAAGCGCAACAAAAATGGGATCTGGAATAATAGTTGAACAATACCACCAATAAATACACCGAGTGCTAGAGCGTACGCACCTTGTGCAAATTTATCATGGAGAAAAATAGCACAGCCGATAATCGACACATTGAGTAAAACTGGCGTAAAGGCCGCTGCCGCAAAGCGATTATAAACATTCAGTACCGCCCCGCTAAGTGCAACTAATGAAACAAAAAATAGGTAAGGAAAGGTGAGCTTTAATAGTGCGCTTGCAAGCACAAATTTTTCGGCATCAGCACCACCTTGCCACCAGTCAAGAAACCAGCTAGTGCCAAATAATGCGGCGATCAAAGGCGAGCCAATCACCCCTAAAATAGTAACAATAAGCAATACGGTCCCGAGTGTCCCAGCAGCTTGTGCAACGAATAACCTTACTCTATCGTCTCCATGCTTTTCTTTAATTTCTGAAAGTACAGGAACAAACGCCTGAGCAAACGCGCCTTCTGCAAATAACCTACGTAAAAAATTAGGGATCCGGTTGGCGAATAAAAAGACATCTGCGGCCAATCCTGCGCCCAATAGGTTTGCCACGACGGCATCTCGAACTAGCCCCAGAACCCGCGAAATCATAGTCATGGCACTGACAATCATACCCGATTTAAATAACCCTTTTGCCACCTTAACTCCTAAATTCAGTGAATCGCGGCAGATTATGCCACAGTCGTTGTGCATTTAGCACTAGGCGTGCCCTGTCAGCTTTGATACAATACGCGCCATTAACCTTGGTAGGCCTGTTTCACCTCGTGAAATTTGACTGTTTACTTTGGTTCAGACCTGAGATTTTCAAGGCACTTTGTGAAGCTACGCTTTGCAAATTATTAGTGCAACTTGGGATATTACGGGTTTACTTGCCTGCTATAGAAGTAAAAATGTCGCATAGCAACGTTTTGATTTGTACAGGTTAAGAATTGAGAATAGCCCAAGTCGAGTCTTGGGTGTTGAACATTAGGCCGCGCTTGTTAATTTATATTGACTTTTGCGATTAAAACAGGCATATTCCTCGGCCTTTAAATTAAGCTTATTTTAAGATTGTTAGGAGCAAACCTTGGCTAACATCAAGTCTGCAAAAAAACGCGCTATCACTAGCGAAAAGCGTCGTAAGCACAACGCAAGCCGTCGTTCAATGATGCGTACATACTTCAAAAAAGTAATCGCTGCAATTGAAGCTGGTGATAAAGAAGCTGCAACTCAAGCATTCGCTGTTGCTGCACCTATCCTAGACCGTTACGCAACTAAAGGTCTAATCCACAAAAACAAAGCTGCTCGTCATAAGAGCCGTTTAGTTGCTAAGATCAAAGCACTTTAATTTGTTGCTGGATTGAAAAAACCGACATTATGTCGGTTTTTTTATGTCTGTAATTTATATACTTTGGTATCAAAAGATAAAATCAGTGCAGTTTTAAACCAATTCTAAATCTGGGTAAAACTTCTTCAGCATAGCCGCGATTTTCTTTGGCGAAAATGGCTTAACAACAAAACCTTTAGCACCGCGCTCAATAGCATCTTTAACATTGTCTACCGTTGAGTGTGCCGACACCATAACGACATTAATATTCGGGTTTATTTCATTTAGGGTTGCAATTAACTCTTTACCATCACCATCGGGCAGCTCAATATCTAGAAAGACAATATCAAAATGTTGCTCTTCACATGACTTTACACACTGCGTTGCAGTGGAGGCTTCTCTTACATGATCAATGCCTAAGTGCATTAAGGTTTGATGTAAAAAGCTGCGAACTGTCCCTACATCATCGACGATTAAAATAGAGATATTTTGATCCATAGTCCTTTCCCGTAGGCTGTAGTGTAAAAATAAGCTATTATACTTAGCATAGAAGCATTATAGAGACCTGCAACTAAAAGGCTACTTAAAGCATGGCAAAACCATCAAAAAAACAATCGCTTTTAGGTCAAGTACAGTCCAACCAAAAGAAACGCACTAGTACAACAAAAAACCGTCGACCATCGCCACAACAAATTGCAGCGATGAAGGCTCAGCAAACCGCACAAGCACAGCAAGCACAAACTGCTACAGATAATGATAGACCTAAGGGAAAAGGTAAGTGGATAACTCTTGCAGTCATTGGAATACTATTTGTTGTCTTGCCAAAACCACAACTGATTACTTATGAGAAATTAGGACTTGTGGCTAGTAGTGTATATTGGCCGGGTCTTCCTGGTATTGATCCTGTGCTATTTGACTCAAATTTACATCCAAAGCCAGCGCTTGAGCGCAATACACTATACCTATGCCACGATTTGAAAAACCCAGACACCTGTCAAAAATATCAAATAATCAAACAAGAAGGCTTTATAGCGGCCATGATGAAATTGCTTCAGTCTTAAAAAATCGCTTTGAAAGGGCAACGGAACTTCTATAATGATGATACGGCTTAAACAACCGTATCATCATTTTTTAAACTTCGCTGGGTAAAAGTTAGCTTAGCGGACATAAATCCACATTTTAGTTCCATTATAATAGGGTGAGGTATCTGCACCTCCCCATCCCGAGCCACCTTTTTCTTTAATAAATTTAGTTGAAGAATAATCGTATACGGAAGTAATGCCTTGATTTGAACCAAATAGCGAATAGTCTTGTCCCTTGCCATTACAACCACCAGTTTCGTTGTGGGCTAATAGGTTTTCTGTCAGGGACTCAGCCAATGGTTTGCAATTTGCGCTCTTCAAAATATCCATATCTAGCACGGCTGTAATTTTATCAGCTACCACCAATACCTCTTGGGAAACATATTTTAACTCTTGCCACTTTTGATCAGAGACAACACTTGCTTCACTATCTAAAGAAGTAAGCTCTTCAACCTCCTCATTAGGTAATGCCTTATTTTTAATTCCAACGAGTGTCCAACCACCACCTTTAGTTTCCATATCACAATACACCTGATAAGGTACTGGTGCACTCTCGGACTTTATCGTATAAATGCCACTTCCTTGGCTCTGCCCATCGATCAGTATTTCATGACAACTGGCGCCTTTCTTTTCTCCATATTGCTTAAAGAATGAAAAGTTAGAAGATGTGATCTCACCCGTATCCTTATTATATACAGATAGTACGTAATTATATTCTCCAGCAGGAAACTCAGGAGGCACAACAACACTTGGCCTGGTCTGCTCAAAGCTTGCACCAGCTGATAATGTAATATTACTTGCAGCTGAACGGTTATATAGCTCCCCTTTAGGAAAAATCAACGTGTCATAGTACCTTAGGTTAGCATCTGCACTACCTTCATTTTTTATGACGGTATCAAAGTTAACTCGACCACCTATCGCTTCTACCGTAGCATTTTCATTATCTGCTGTAGCTTGGACAATAACCGTAGCGTGAGAAGCTGAAGAAAAAAGTAGTGGGATAAGTAGTGTATTTCTTTTTAGTGTCATTCGTTACGTCCTTTTATAACGTATTTTTAATTAGGCTTATACCAATTCACTCAATTAAGTGGTCTATTTTGAGGCAAGAAAATCATGTCGATAGCTCCGCTTCAGCATCTTACTATCGCCAAGATACCTAAATCCACATTTAGGCTAGGCAAAAATCTTGCTATCCAATTGTTCTAAATAAGAAATTTTTAACGCAGCTAGCGTCAGGTTAATCTCTCAAATTGAGCAAGTATTAAATCAAATTGGCATTAGATACTGTACCTGAAAGAAAAAAATAGAAATGATTTATGTCAACAATAAAGGCTGCAGCAAAAGTTCCCCCCTCTACACTGAGTTTTAGTGGAAAGCGCGAGCCTTAATTTTCATTGCTTCTAGTAACTCACTTCTATCGATTAACTTACCAGCAATAACATGTACCACTTCACCCTCTTTCTCTACTATGCCTTTTATTTCTAATAGCTGAGCGCCCATATAGGCTTGCTTTTGTGCTCGAGCAGTACCAGACCACACAATTACATTGATGTTGCCTGTTTCGTCTTCCAAAGTAAAAAAGGTCACGCCTTTTGCGGTACCTGGGGCTTGCTTTCCTGTTACCAGCCCTATCACTGTTACTAACGATTTATGCGGTCGATAAAGCAGTTCATTGGCCTTAACCGTTCGGGCTATAAGCTTAGCTTGCTCAAGTTGCTTGATTGGGTGAGTGCGTAAGGAAACCTTAGTGCTATTATAATCTTCCTGTAAGTTTTCAAACTCTGTGGCGCTAAAGTGACTATATTGCGACTCTTTCTCTTCAATATCGCTGAATAGTGGCAAGGTTTTACTTTGATCTGCAAGCGACCACCTAGCAGCATAACGGCTATCCACAAAGTGATGTAAAGCATCCGCAGAAATCAACTTTTCAATAGTACTGTTGGTAATACCAGCTTGTTGTAACTGCACGATTTTACCAAACCCTTCTTGAGGTCTGCATTGTAATAATTGCAGTGCTTCTTCTTCACTTAACCCTTTTATAAGCCGAAGTCCTAAACGGATCGCAAACGTTGTTTGTCTTGGCTCTTGTACGACTTGATGTTCGTAATTGGACTGGTTAACACAAATAGGTAAAATGCTAACCTTATGCCTTGATGCATCTTGCAACAGCTGTGAAGCCGAATAAAACCCCATTGGTAAACTATTAAGTAGAGCGGTATAAAACATTGCTGGGTAGTAGTATTTCAACCACGCAGAGGCATAAGCCAACACAGCAAAAGAAGCTGAGTGACTTTCAGGAAAACCATATTCACCAAAGCCACAAATCTGCTCAAAAATCCGCTCAGCAAATTGTGCTTCATAGCCCCGCTCCAGCATGCCTCGAATAAGCTTTTCTCTAAACTGCATCAGCTCTCCGGTTTTCTTCCATGACGCCATAGCTCGGCGTAGGCTATCTGCTTCTCCTCCAGTAAATCCAGCTGCAACCATAGCCAGTTTTATCACTTGTTCTTGGAAAATAGGAACCCCCATGGTCCTCTCTAATACAGATTTAACCGCTTCTGATGGATAAGTCACTTGCTCTTCACCATCTCGCCGCTTTAAAAATGGATGCACCATATCCCCTTGAATAGGGCCGGGACGTACAATGGCAATTTGGATCACTAAGTCGTAGTAATTCGCGGGTTTCAGCCTTGGCAACATACTCATTTGCGCGCGAGACTCTACTTGAAACACGCCAACACTATCCCCTTTTTGCAACATCTTATAGACCAAAGGGTCGTCTTGCATACGAGTCAATTGGGCAAGATCCAGGTTTCGCTTCGTATGCGCTACAATATAGCCAAAACATTTACGGATAGCGCTTAGCATACCCAAGGCCAAGATATCGACTTTGAGTAACTTAAGGGTTTCAAGGTCATCTTTATCCCATTGAATAATTGTGCGCTCTGGCATAGCTGCATTTTCTACGGGCACTAATTCATGTAATGGACTTTCTGAGATAACAAAACCACCAACATGCTGCGATAAATGCCTTGGAAACCCCATAATGTCATTAACCAACTGAATAAAGTGCTGACCTTTTAATGAGTTTGGCTCTAACCCTAGCTCCACTAATTGGGCCTGCCAGTTAAGTCCTTTATCACGGCGGTTGAGATGCTTAATAAAGTACTCTATTTGCGCCATTTCAATGCCCAAGGCTTTGCCAACATCACGCATGGCACTTTTTAAACGATACGTGATCACCGTTGCTGCTAATGCTGCGCGTTTACGGCCATATTTCTTGTAGATATATTGGATCACCTCTTCACGACGTTGGTGTTCAAAATCTACATCTATATCGGGTGGCTCATTACGCTCTTTACTAATAAAACGCTCGAACAATACGCCCACTTGCCGAGGGTCAACTGCGGTTATCTCTAAGCAATAGCAGACCACAGAGTTAGCGGCTGAGCCTCGCCCTTGATATAAGATTTGATGCTGTTTTGCATACATCACAATGTCATGAATAGTGATAAAGAAAAACGGATAATCAAGCGCTTCGATAAGCGAGAGCTCTTTATCAATAATGGCTTCTATATCTGGCGGCACGCCATCAGGAAAGCGAACTTGTTTACCCTTTTCGACCAACGCGCGTAAATAAGCCATTGGAGTAAAGCCTTTAGGCACTAACTCCTGAGGATATTGATAATGCAATGAGTCTAAATTAAATACACATCGCTTCGCGATATTGGCACTTTCTTCAAGAAAGGTAGGTGAGAACAACTTATTAAGCTTAGAGATAGATCTCAGTGCCGACTCGCTATTACTAATCATTTTCTCAGGGATCTCGCTTATCACACGATTCTGTCGAATGGCTGTCAGTGTGTGCTGTAGCGCTAGTCTAGACGGGCAGTGCATAAGCACCCCACCAACAGCGCAGACAGGTATTTGATAAGCTTTTGACAGTTTTACACAATGGGTAAAGTAATGTACATCTTTTGCACTCAAGTTACGTCGGTAGCCAATCCATATTCTATTTTGGTGGTATTTACACAGCCATTGCAATGCTTGAACATCTTGACTGTTCCCCTTTGGCAACCACAACAATAAGACATGCTTAAGCGACATAATATCCCACTCACTAAGCTGATATTGTCCCTTCTCCATTCGCTGGCGAGCATTACTGATCACTCGACATAACTCTGTATAAGCGAGCTGGCAAGGACAAATAGCAACCAAGTCAATATTGTTGTACTTCAGCAAACTTCCAACGATGAGTTTTATCTTGAGCTTATGATCACGAATATAAGCATGAGCGCGGACAATTCCAGCCAAAGAGCATTCGTCAGTAATGGCTATTGCGCTATAACCTAAAAAATCTGCTTGTTTGACCAACTCTTCTGGTCGCGATGCGCCAGTCAAAAATGAAAAGTTGCTCTGGCAAAAAAGCTCGGCATAAGACATTAGCTAAATACTCCATGAATATACCAATGGTTATTTTGCTCTCGAAATACCCATAACCGCTGCGCTTGTTCATTTTGTACAATAAAATAATCTCGCTGGACCGGCTCACCGTCCCACCACCCTGAAGCAATACGCTCTGGACCAGAAATAATATTGACTCTTTCACATAAAGGCTGTGGCTTCGGAAATAAAATGGTAGGTCTTAATTTACTCTTGAGTGTCGTGAAATGTGGCTCGTGGCTATAAGTGCTGGCCTTTTCAGGACGAGGATCGCCTGTAAGTTGTAAACCTTGCACAGCCTGCTCACCGAGCTTAGCACATAGAATAGCCCGCAACTCTTGCGCAGACATCGCACTTTGCTGCGTTGAGAAGAGATCTTTTATTATGGCATGCTGCGTTTCTAGTGCATCAGCTTTGAGTGAAACACTTTGTACGGGCGCATCTAAGGTTATGGATTCTAGCTTGAGGTTTAACAAACGCTGCCAATTTTCTGCCTTATATTCAGGCTCCACGCTGTTTAATGTGATCTCTAAAGCCTCTTTATCTCGAAGTGCTAAGGTAAAATAAAGCGTTCGAGTTACTAAGTTACGTTGCTGTAGGAATAATGCTAAACGCGATAGCAAATGCTCGATTGGCTTTTCTAACCAAGCCATTACTTCGACTTCGTAAAGTAAAGGTGCAGTAAGCTCAAAGGTTTCCGCAGGTTGGTAATAGTTAAGAGTTTCCTTTAGCTTTCCAAACAAGCAGCCTACATAATGTACGAGTTCAGTATCAAAACGTTTAGCCAGCTCACTGAGTGCAAACTGCTCTAACTGCGCCACATTTTTAACTCCGGTGCGAGCAAGCAGCTCAATCACCCGACTGTCTAGACTTGTATGTGTTAGTCCAATTTTCCCCAAGTAATGACGCTTTTGGCACAGCGTTAACATAAGCGCATTGCAATGCTCTCGCGCCAAGAGTTTAGCCATTATTGTGGACTCACCCATGCCGTAATAATAACTCTTGCCAAGCTGCGCTAATTGTCCAGATATTACTTGCCAGTAACTTGGCAAATCATGATAGAGCGACAGCATAGAATCGACTTTAAGCACAAGGCCATTAGGTTCATCGATTACAATATCTGCACTTACTTGATAAAGCATATTGGCAATTTCTAATAGCTGCTGTCTTTCTAGAAGGTCGTCGTAGGGCAAAACATGAAGCTGTGTACACAATGCACAAGCAGTCCCAAGGCCCATTCCTATTTTTATACCTCGCTGCTGCGCTGCATCATTTAGCTGTACTATCTGGTTTTTGCGGCCATCAATAATAACAACGGGTGTCACAAAATCACCGGAAACTGTTTGCTTTGTCATTCCTTCTAGTTGCAGCATAGGAAAATAGAGATATAACCACATAACTAGCTCGTTAAACGCCGCTCATAGCCCGAAAATGCAACTATATTATCGCTAACATGAGGTAGATTTGGCTTTTCAAGCTCTGGCCAATAGTGGGGATTCTCTAGTTTAAGACTGCGATGTGCAAAGTGCCCCTTGTGCTTCTTTACTGTCACATCCAAGCCGCTGTGCTGTGCTTGTAAAACCACTGAAAGTGTAAATGGTAAAGTCTGGGCGTACTGCGCTTGATACAAAGCAAATAACCTACAACCTCCCGCCTGTGCACCTAACTGCAAACGCTTTACAGCAGCAATAGAAAGCGCTTCGTGCCAAAGTACAAGCGCACTACACGCACCACTTTTTACACATTGTTCCGCAGCCCACAATGCTTTTTTTTCACTTGGTGGCTGCAATATCATAAATTCACTCAGATCTAACGATAAATAATGCAATGCTGCGGCATGTATTTGCCCTGGAGGATTAATTAATACCTTCAAACGGTTATCATCCACAAAATGGGGCAATATCAACCTTAACTCTCCTACTCCCATTGCAGTTTCCACACCAATCACACCTTGTTGCGGCCAACCACCGCACAGCAAATCGTCAAGTGCAGCAAAGCGAGTACTGACGACATCATGCTGCACGGCCTGTCCACGTCCACGCCAAAGCAAGTTTTTACGCTCAAGAAGATCTATATAATTCGCCATACATCACCAAATACTGTTTATATATACAGTATATTTAAATAAAGGCAGATCGCAAGTAGATCGCTAGAAAAGAGGCGAGTTAAAAATAACCATAGTTTGCGCTTTAAGTTAATCGTGTTTTGCTTAGGAGAAATGAGATCTACAACTAGGGCCTGTTGATCTTTCAAGTTTGTTTTTGCAGCAGTTTGATTGGTATTTATACAAGACAGAGCCAGCGTAGCATAGTCATTCTATGTAAGTCTGGCGATAAAGACTTTGTGCTCCTGCAAAGTCACCTTACCCCACATCCTTGTGGGGCAACACAGAAGAAATGCTAATCAAGCGCTGCCCTTTGGGTTCATCTGAGTGCGCTTTGTTCATTGTTGCTCAACTTTTGCCTAGATTACTAGGCGGCAAGTCGAGCGTCGCGACCAAAACACACTCAGAAGAACAAAAATCAAACAGCAAAGGTCAACAGGCCCTAGTCTATTTGTATAAAAGGCGACAAGAACTGAGACGTAAAACAATGAGTGTGGCGCGTAGATAATCGTCTTTTGGCCTCGATGAGTGCTACCCACTTAGGCAACAACTAACCAACTGAACTACCACTTCGCTGCAACTGGCAAAGTTATAACGACATTATTATAAACTTATGTTGAAAAATAAGTTACTTGATAGTGATGACAAGGGAAAGATTAACGTAAATGAGTTATTTGATTTTGGTCAAGGAAGCTTGCTTAGAAGAGAAATTGCAAACTGGCCCAGTGGACGGGACTCGAATCGAAGCGTCGAACCGCCGCAACCCCTGGCGTGACAGGCCGCTTTCTCTAAGGTAACAGCTAACCAACTGAACTACCACTTCGCTGCAACTGGCAAAGTTATAACGACATTATTATAAGCTTATGTTGAAAATAAGTTACTTGATAGTGATGACAAAAGAAAGGCTAAAGCAAATGAGCTATTTGATTTTTGATTTTTGATTTTTGATTTTTGATTTTTGATTTTTGATTTTTGATCAAGGAAGCTTGCTTAGAAGAGAAAGTGCAAACTGGCGGAGTGGACGGGACTCGAACCCGCGACCCCCGGCGTGACAGGCCGGTATTCTAACCAACTGAACTACCACTCC